>DAHWQN010000003.1:0-3690 GCA_027340645.1 Microcaldota archaeon | reverse complement strand
GTGCTTGCGAACTTCGATTCCTTAATATGCCCCCCGACAGGATCAACGCTATATACCTCAGGTACTCCATTGTTCATGCCTCCGAGCAAAAGCTCCACATAGAAAGGCATCATTTTATTCTCCTGCATTATCAACGATATTATTGATGTCGCTGACTTCGGAGTCATAGGCTTGCCCTCGCTCATACCATACGTTTCACTCTGTACCTTAAGGATCTTCACAAGGTACTCAGCATCTCCTACGCCTCCTGCGATTGTGACTCCTAGCTGGTCATTTATCTTATGTATCTTTATGGCCTCAGAGCTGAATATGTAAGTGCCGCCTGTTGCCCTCACGTCTGAACCCATAACAACACCATCGCTGCACACAAGGCCCAGCGTCGTCGTCCCGTGCTTCACACTCTCAGAGAATTCTTTGTAATCCATTGCATACCCCTATGGGATTAATATATTTACGGGAAGGCTAATTACCTTCTACCGGACTATCAATTATCGTTTTATACTAATTTAATATTATTTTATGAAAGAAATAAATTTTTCAAAATAAAATAAACAGGTCTATACTATTTGGCTACCATTACCTATAAAATACTTGCTGCCGTTCATCATTTCTACAAGTTCCGCATAAGCGAATGTGCGGTAAAGCTTTGTTATCTTTACGCGATGCGTTTTGCCTATCCGCATGTGTGCATTGCGCACAAACACAACTACGTCGTTTATGCGGCCTATGCCCTCGCCCTTCGGATTCCTCGCGTTCAGACGAACTTCGTATGTTCCCCCTTCTACTAACTCGTTTGCTTCCATTCTATCCCCCAATACTTTCCCCATATCTAAACTATCTAAAAGAGTATTTAAGTCTTTTCTACAAAGTGTGATACACGATGCACCTTACTACTGATTTTGTCGTCATTTTTTTGAAATAAAGCGTAGAATCTCCTATCTTTAAAATAAAACCTAACAGTCCTGAATTCCTTAAAGAGGTTTTTCAGTTCTGACTTTGTGAAGTAATGGTAATAGTTGCCTGGCCTGCCATGTTGGTATGTGCCTCTCTCATTGGTTCTGGTCTGCTCATAATTCCGCTTTCTTTCCCATACCCACTGCTGATTGCTTTCTATGTAGACAAAACCACTTGGCTTAGTAACCCTGCGGATCTCCTCGACATTTTTCCTTATTGTGGATATCCTTGCCTGATACAATGCACGTATTATTATAATTGCGTCGAAGAAGCTGTCTTCGTACGGAAGCTTGCCATCCACTGTAAGAAGTTTAAGATGCAAATTTACATTGGCTTTTCTTTGCTTAGCCCTGACGTCGCGTAATGCCATTCTCGAGGCGTCGAATCCGTAAACGCTGAATCCTTTCTGTGCAAGGAAGACCGAGTTCCTTCCAGTACCACAACAAAAATCAAGGACATTATGGACTCTCTTTTTTTCAAAGAATGCACTCAACTTCTCCATGCTTGGTGACGGGAATTGTTGTCCAAGTCCGTTGCCCTTGAAGTACTCTGCATATGGTTCCAGTTTATCAATTATTTTTCTATTTCTTTTTTTCATTTGTTCACCTTCGATGTTGTTAATCATGAAAGCAATCATCGTTGCAAGGGTCAACCCTCACGTAACGTGACATTTTTAAAAAGGAAGAGGAATTAAAACAAGAAAAAGCAGTTGAATCTCAAAAGCTGACTTCGCTTGTGGCTAGTCTTGTAATCAATGTTAGATTTCTGTACTTTCCGTCTTGCTGTTTTTATCATTTTAAGGATAAGCTGTGTTGCAGTATCTTAAACTGAAATTCCTTCTTCGCACTATAGTATAAACATCTACGTATATATAACCTACAGCAAAAAGTTTTTAAATAGCCATATTTCATAGATGCTTCAACTTCTACGCCGACAGCAATATTGCGCTTACCCGGAACTACTGCTGGAATATGCAAAGCTCATGTTGTAAAGACCGAAGTTGAAGTATGGATACGCAGCATACTTTGGATTGTACTGCTCAAGTGTGCTGTTCGGCTCATAGAATAAAATCTGGTTGAGGCCATCTGTCACGTTAAGCGTTATGTTGAATATCTGTCTTGAGGATGTGTCATTTGTTGCGTTTATGAATCCTGCAAGCTTGCCATTGTCTATTACCGCCACGTTATCTGTTCTGTAATACGACATCGAGTCCGTTTTCATTATGGCGGTGCCGCTTCTGCTGGAATAGAGCACAACTGCTCGGGTGCTGTTGCCCCACCACATGGCGGCGAACTCCGAGCTGCACTGTTGCACGCAGAACAGATATCCTGGAACCCAATTGCCTATTACATAAGCGTCAAGAGCACTGCTACTTAGATGCTTTTCTATAGCATTGCTTGTACGGAATATGGTAACTTGCGAATCCCTGTAAGGATACGGTCCGAAAACGCTTTCTAAGTAATTTACAAGGTTTGTTGAATCGTTGCTGGAGAATGCGTTGTTGAATATTGAAACAAAACCGACTTTGTACTCTGCAAGCATTATCAGTGTGAGATTGCTGTAGTTCTCGTTTATAGGGTATGGATACAGGAATCCCTGTCCTCCCTGCAGGTATGTTGATTGTACAACAAGCGGTATGCTTTCAAGAGCTGTCTGCTGTGATTGATTCATCACAGCGGCATAGCCTCCAACCAGCTGCCTTTTTGCAGAGGTGCTGTAAAGCATAGCCATTCCAGGATAATTGAAGCTGCCGTTTGTCGCAGGCAGTGCAGGGAGCTGCAGTACTGAAAAGTTGCCAGTCAGATTGCCCAACTCGGCAAAACCTACCGGGACAGTGGCGTTTACGGTAAGCTGTGAAGCAGCATACCCCGACAATGGCATGCCATTATACTCTACAAGGATCAATGCCGCAACAAGCACTACAAAGGCTAATGCATTTTTTCCGAATCCGCCCTTTGAAAGTATGCCTTCCACTCCAAAAGCGGCAAGAACTGCTATTGCCATCTCTGCGATTATGTCGAATGCTCCAGGCTGGTCAGCAACATTCACTGCAGGAATATCACGGTACAAAACGTAAGGCAAAGGCAATCCGGTGACGTTTCCACCAGATGTATTTATGCCTATGTTTATCGGACCACTGCTTCCCTTCATGGAACCTGTTGCCTGGAAAACAGGACCAAGTGCCAGTATGGCGAATATGAAGAACACAATTCCCAAATACGCCACTGTTGTACGTTCCTTCCTGAAAGCGAACACCGCCCCTAAAGCCGCAAGGGCTATGACCGTATACCCTATATACGAAACCTTCCTGCTCGCCGCAGCTGTCGTATTGATTCCACTATAATTCAATCCATATGTATTGTTATAGTAACTTTTTGAAACTGTGCCGAACAGGCCGTTATAATAACTTGGAAGGAAGTAAGATGAAAGCGTATCGCTAAAAAGCATCTCGTGAGGTATGTCGTTCAGAGATTGCTGCGAAACCGAGCCCTGGCCATGTGCCGAGACCGATGCCGCAATAAGCGGAGAGCATATAATTGCAGCAACAACAAAAAGAAGTGCGATGGCCTTTGCCGTCTTTAGTGTAAACGTGCGCCTCTCGATTATGAAAAGTAAAACCACGCTTGCCACTGCAAAGAAGAGCATCATCGCACCCTGCAGCACGTCCCCGAAAAACGTGAGCATGAAGAAACTCAATCCGGCAAATATAGCATTCCTGTACTTGTTATGCTTCTC
>DAHWQN010000039.1 GCA_027340645.1 Microcaldota archaeon | reverse complement strand
TTGCCGCTATTCCGCTGGCGCTCGAGGCTAGGCCAGCAGCAGTAGGGAAGGAATTCTCCGAGACTACCATTGCCCTGGCCCTGGTGCCTGCCATATTCCTCAATATGTCTATAATGGCGAATCTCTCTTTTATATCCTTATCAGAAAGGTCCTGCTTCGTGCCGTTTATGTAGAAGGTGTCTTCGTCTATCTTGTCTGTGAACATGATGCTGGTTTTGGTATTGAACTCTTCTCCCATTGTCATGCTTATGGAGCTATTCGTCGGCAGTATGAGCTTCTCGTCCCTTTTGCCCCAGTATTTTATCAGTGCTATGTTTGGTGTTGCTATAGCGGTGTACACTTTGCCATCTATCATATCATCACCTTATATTTGCCTGCATGGCTCATATATTCAGTCTTATTATATTGAAACGCTCTTTGCGCGCTTTATGTAATCCTTTGCGCCTTCTTTTAACACGCCCAGCAGATACGTTTTGAGACCCCCTGACGAGAATTTCTCAGAGAGCTCTTCTAAGTTCTTCGCAAGAACTATTGCAATGCCTCCTCCTCCGCCCCCGCTGAGCTTCGCTCCGTAAGCGCCCAATCTCCTGCTCTCCGAGACGGTGGCGTCCAGTCCAGGGCTTGAAACATCCAGCTTTTTCAGGTACTCCTGATTCCTATACATTAATTCCCCCACTGTAGGCAAATCCATTTTTTTGAGCGCATCCACTCCGTTAACTGTGCAGCTTTCTATCTCATTGAATATGCGCGTAGTGCTTGCTGGATCCTTCTTGTAGTGCTCGGCAACTATCCTAACAGTCTCAGATGTGGGCTTTTTCATGCCTGTGTCTACTATCAGCAAGCGCAGATTTGGCGGTATATCCTCCCTTACGGCCCCGTCCTTATCATTATATAAGATGCAACCTCCGTAGAAGGAGGCATTGACATCTATCTTACCTGCGGAATAGTTCTTGTGTATTACCCTGTCTCCATCCCTAGCTATGTCTATTAGCTTATCGTCTCCAGCTATTATTCCTAGGGAATTTGCCATTGCAACGGTAAACGCGGTAGAGCATGCAGCACTGCTCGCGAAGCCCCTGCTTATCGGTATATCGGAGCTTATGCTCACCCTTTTACCAGACATGCCTGCACCGAATTCATCCATTACCCTTCCTGCGATTATTATGTATGGGAGCAGGCCTAAATGCACTCCTGCCTTTGCCGCATTCTCTACGAAAGCCGAGATATGGTTGTTCCTGTGTTCTTTCTCGGTTTTTGCAAGCTCTATGCGGTCAGCATCCTTCGCCATCTTATAATCCCTGAAGAGTTTGGATATATACTCGACAGAAAATGAGCCGTTCTGCTTCAAGTCATCCAATTGGAATTCGATGCCGTCAATATCGACATCGCTGACTTTAGCATCGACTTTCCTCCCTACTGTTACTGCAACAGAATGGTAACCGTACACAACCGCATGCTCTCCGTATAGTTTGACTACTCCAAAGGCGCTTGCTTTTGTTTCTGACATGGTATCTGGCATTTATGATTATACAGGCTTTTAAAGTGTGCAGATTACATCGTCACTCAACGAAGTGCCCCGGTTATCCGTGCGCGCTGGTGTAGTTCTTCAGCTCCCTGTAGAACAGCCTCTTGAATATGTATATGAATGCAATGGAGATTGCCGCCATTCCTGCCAAGGTTGAAATGCCCAGCTTTCCCGAAAATATCGCTACTGGATAATACGTCGCTATGCCTACGGGTATTATGAAGGACAGAACAAATATGCCCATCACCCCGTATATCGTAAGCGGATATGAGGCGAACTCGCTGAATATGTTTATCAGGCTATGCGTCCAGTTGGCCGACCTCATTAGCTTGTATACGCCAAGCGAGAATATGACCATGAACGTGATCAGCACTGCCAGCCCCAATGCCAGCATTACAATGAATTCAGCTGCCTGTAAAGCGGTCATACTCAGGTGTATCATCGAATAGATGATAATGATTATTCCGGTACCTGCGCTCGACAGCGAATATGGATTCCCCAGTGCAAGAACGGTGAGGTATGGGGAGTATGGCCTTGTCAGGTATATGTCCAGCCCCCCCTCCTTCATGAGGTTGGTAAGGCCCCACGGCTGCACGAAGTAGTACATTAGTGATACTGCTGTCGAGGAAACGCCTCCCAAGAGAAGCAGCTGGTAGTAGCTCCAGCCGGCTATGCCGCTCGATACCGTATAGATTATCGTTATGAACGTGAAGTTTATCAACGGGCCAAGCGCCACAGCAAAGAGCAGGAAGAGCGCCGATGCCCTGTACACCATCACTTCCTTCCACATGTAGCGCTGCATCAGCGCGAATATGTGCACGTTTCTTGCAATGCCATCGAGGTTGTACTTTTCGCCCAAGCTATCCACCCACAGATGTTGCTCTCTTGAAAGCGAACTTCCATAATACATAGCCTATCGCTACGAATGCCGCAAGCCAGGCTATGCCTATCCAGAAGCTCTGCACGCCTACTGCACCCACTCCTGTGAACTCCGATATTGGAACGTAGAACATGAACTGGAACGGCAGCACATACAGTATCTTGCCAAGATACTGCGGGAAAAGCGACAAAGGTATTATTGCACCTCCAAGAAGACCGCTGCCTATCTCGTAGAATGCCGTGATGCCGTTTATGTCGTTTGTAAACACGCTCATGCACCCAATTATGAAATCTAACAACAACGATATAAGTAGCCCGATGAGCATTGATGCTGCGAACAGCGCAAGATGCTGGAGCGTGAGCGTTATATGGAATGCAAAGACTATGATCACGAACAGCGGCAGCCCTACGAGTACTACCCATATCAGTGTGCTGAATAGCGCGGATACCATCCTAAGCCCAATATAGCTCATAGGCATGGTGAGCTTTGCGGCTATGCGCCCCCGCTTGAAATCAAATTCCATTATGTACGGCAGGTTGGTATATAGCATCAGCTCTACGAGGCTTATTGAGAAGAAGTAAGCAATCATTCCATCCAAGCTGTACGCGCCTATGCTTGATACATGCGACGATAGGAATACGACAGACCATACGAACACCATGACCAGCGGACCAGCTATCTTCGTCACTATGCTCAATGTCAAGTCAAGGCGGTATGATGCCTCATTTTTGAAATCCAGCTTGAAAAGGGCCAAGTACTTCAGCACTCCTCTGCGCAGACTATATTGCACTGCTAGCACCCCGCGTCTTATTTGTATAGAACTTGTGCAGCACATTGCTCAGCTCAGGCTCGGAAACGCTGAAATCGACTACCTTCTTGGAAGAGAGGAATGCTGACAGGTACCTGTCTGTAACCATTCTGCCAGGTATCTCGAATTTTATGTAATCGTCCGTATGCTCTATTATATTTATGCCTTTTACTCTTGGCGCTTCAAGCCTCGCCCTTGAGTACACAACAACTTCCCTCATGTCGCCGAACATGTGCGATATGCCTTTGCTGTCGCCGCTGTACACGATCCTGCCCCTATCTATTATCAGCATATTGCGCGCCAGTATCTTTACGTCGTCTATCACGTGCGTGGCGATTATGAATGTGGTGCCATACCTTCTATTCATGTCCATCAGTGCATCCCTGAGGGCGAAGCTTGAAGGCAGGTCAACCCCTATGGTTGGCTCATCAAGAAACACCACCTCCGGCAGGTGCAGTATGGAAGCGACGAAGTTGCATTTCATCCTCTCTCCTAGAGACAGCTCTCTCACAGGTCTCTTATATACGCCCTTAAGATTGAGGATTCTCACGAAGTATTCGAGTCTTTTATGGTATTCGCTAGGGCCTATGCCGTACAGCTCCCTCCTGAACTCAAAAGTATCAAGTGCAGGGATGTTCCAGTACAGCTGGTCATGGGCGCCGAATACTACCCCTATCCTCATCGCCAGCTTTATCCTGTCCTTCCACGGATCCAAGCCAAGGACAAGCACTTTTCCGGAATCGGGATGAAGCACTCCGGTAAGTATCTTTATCATTGTGGACTTGCCGCTGCCGTTCTTCCCCAAGAGAGCGATCATGTCGCCGGCATTGACCCTGAGATCTATGCCCTTCAGCGCATCTATTGACTTGTAGTCACGCCTCAGCGATGACAGAAAGCCCTTGCTGTGCGACTTTTCGTAGCTTTTGAACCTCTTGCGTATCCCTTCAGCTATGATGACAGGTTCAGCGGGTTTGCCTTCCATATAAAAGACCATAAAAGCGCAGCTATTCAAGCGAATTTGGCTACGCTAAATGTATAAGCACTAAGCTTATTATTATTTGTGTGCAACGCATCTGCAGGGTTTCTAGCATAGTGAAGCAATACCTAATGATTCTCGTTCTTGCGCATTGTATATTGCAGCCATATCTGCCCGTTCTTCCTGAAGCCCATGTGCCTGTAGAACCTTATTGCACCGAGATTCGTCTTTGGCGTCGTGAGGAAAATTAGTGCATTGTCTGCCTCTCGAGAGGTCAAATTGTGTTAGTCGTCTTGCTAGGGGATGATCACTGAAAAGTATATGGAATATAGACAGAGGTTCTTGCGTACGCAAGAATAGTGTTTGAATGATATATAAATATAAAAGTCAACTTCCTAAACATTATTCGCGTAGAAACACATAAATATGTTTAATCTATTAAAAACTTAGGTGGTTTAGTGAAACTGAATAAGAAGATGGAAAAAATCCTACAAATATGTGAATCTATGGATGGGGGTGCATATGTTGCGGATACATTTGAGATAAATAAAAACGCAGAAGTTAGTCTATTGGGAGATTCTAAAAGTTGCCAGCCAAGTGGTTCATGCTGCTCAAGCGGGAGCACTAGCGGAGGAGGTAATTTGAAAGCACAGGCACATAAAAAATGAATTGCGCCAACCGCATTATCACCTGTCATAGGTATATCATATGCGAGTTGATAGCAGTAGTTTGCTTAAGGTAGACTTGGTAGAGGAACCAAAATTAGTAACATCTTTCAATGATGAACCAAAATTTCCAACTTATAGCTGTCTACCTACAAAAAGTTTTTTGCAGGAGTACAAAATTGATCCAAAACTTAGTTACGGCGTGGGCTCTGCGGATAAAGCTCATGCTGATATAGCAAAATCTAAGGCTATAGGCGAATGCATCGAACGCTCATGTTTACAGATAATACCAAAAAGCATACATGATACGAAATTTCCAGGATCTGAGCAAAAATATGTGGATCCAACCCTCTTTGTTCATTATGAGTTTAGTAGGGTGGGTAGATACTCTTCAAATGCAATTAAATATGCTAAATATGCATGGTACCGCAGCTATGACTACTTTAATAAAAAGTTTGTATATATACCTGCACAGACTATTTTCTTGACGAATAAATTTTTTATTAAAGAACCTGCACTCTTGAAAGAAACTATAACTACGGGGGCTGCATTTGGTAAGATAGGTGAAGAAGAGCTATTTAAGACAGCTTTGCTAGAGGTAGTAGAACGAGACGCCTTCATATTATCATACTCAACGAAGAAGGCTGTCAATAAGGTTATTGAATTGCCACAAGAGGTACAAGATCTGGTATCCTATTTAGATAGGTATAATCTTAAAACTTACATTCTTGATATAACTACAGACTTGGACATTCCTGTTTTTGCAGTTGTAGTAATTGATAAGACAGGTTTAGGGCCTGCAGTAAGTATTGGTGCAAAAGCAGGCTTTGACTATGAAAACACAATAAAGGAGGCATTATTGGAAGCTGTTCGCCCTCGTTCGACACTAAGGTTTAGGCATTTTACAAAAACCTCAAAAAAAAGAGTTAAAGAAACAGGCATACGTTCGCTAGAAGACAGACTTGAGTACTGGTATGACGTTGATAAGCTTAAATACTTGAATTTTTGGTTGGATGGCAAAAGGACAATTAAATACTGTGAGATACGCCATAAAAATGATTCGCTACACAAGGGAATAAAAGAGCTGAAAGACCGTAGATACCGCATCTTCGTAACTTCTGTCGGTATACCTGCTATAAAGAGGTTAGGCTTTGATGTAATCAAGGTCAATGTCCCAGAACTACACCCATTATACTTGAATGAAAATGCAAAAGTCTTATATAGCAAGCATGCTGGTCTCATAAA
>DAHWQN010000038.1 GCA_027340645.1 Microcaldota archaeon | reverse complement strand
CAGAGCACGGCCCTGCCGCTATTATTATCTCCTTACCGCCTATCTTGACTCCGGAGATGTCAACAATAGTGCGGCTTCCATTATGCCTGGAAAATCTGTAAACCTCTTCAGCCATGCAATCGCATAGTCTTCTCTGATAAAAAATAATAATGTGCGTAACGACATGCAAACACAAAAATTCCTGCATGGGTTTATAAATATTTGCTGTGAAGTGTATCCGGTAGCATGCAAAGGGCGACAATCACAACATTTGCATTTGCAGTCTTGCTTGTCGGATTAGTTTCAGCTGCAAATCCCCTGGCTCTGCTTAGCAACTACAATGTATCAAATTCCATAATCGGGTCAGCATCGTTTTCTAACATTACCTACTCAGGAATTAACTACACTCTTGTCAACGTAAGCGGAAAGCCATACTTCCTGATTAATAAAACAGGCAGCGGCAGCTTTGTATTGAACGTTAACTCAATATCCGAGATAATAGGTCCATCGATAACTTCATCGTTATCACATGGCATAAATCTCAGTCCAATCGCATCCGATATATCCACGTATATAAACAGTTCATCGGCATCGATAAATGACTGCCTTGTTGAGACCGGACTGAATCAAAACACATGCACAGCATCTAATCTATGCAACTCATGCGCAGTTGTTCCGAACTGCAATCGCGCACTTTATCAAACAGGTGGACCGTCAGGCGTCCTCGCTTCCGGAATCATGGTCTTCGAGCAGGAATACAACCAGCTGCAGAACAACATGTCAGTATTTAACGGCTATGCCTCAAACACAAATGCATCCAACATAACGCTGAGAGCAGAGGCTATGAATGCCGCATTGAAAAACATATCAAAGATAACCTCTACAATAGGCGAAAATCCGCTATTTCCTCCTCCGGCAAGTGCGAGCTTCTCAAACTGCGGCTCTTCAGGTTCAATAACATTTAACATAAGTTCTAGCAGTGGGGATTGGTACTGCAATGCCATCGGCTACTGCATGTCAACAACGTACAACTCAACGCTTCTCGCGCAGACGCAGGCAAAGCTCGCAAGCATAATCGCTCAGCTTCCAACAAACTCAAAAATACTTCAGTTTGCGGAGAACATAAGCTCTGTTGAGAATACATACATAACTCCTGTACTGGTTAAGCAACACGGTGCACAGTTGGCAAAAATACTGAATACGACTCTATCGGGATTCAAAGTTACTATAAACGCCAGCTTATCGCTTTTAGAACACGTGAACAATGCTACGCTCGCGCAAGAGACAGCTGCGGCAAGTGCAAGTTACACCAACCTTACCTCTAACTACGCACAGATCAACATAAGTGCGTACTCACAGAAAGTTGCAGAACAGTTGTCGGTTCTGCGTAGCACATACTCCAAGTTGAACTCTTCATACTCATATGCTGTCGGAAATGCAAAGAACAACACCGCCGTGCTGATAGCACTGCAACTCGCAGGGGACAAATCAAATACAACAACTGCGCTTGCATACAGGCAGCAGGAGCTTAATTCTCAATTATCTGTACAGCTTTCCGGTTCAGAACTATCCTCTATAGTGACTGAAATAAACGCAATAGCTGCAAGAATACCTGGATTGGGGTCGCAGGTTGATATTAGTCTCGAGGCGGTGTCCCGTGCAATAGACGGGCCATTCGTCTCAGCAATGGCGGGAGCACTTGGAATGTCATACGGCGCAACAGTCGCACTGGCTCCGGCGCTTTCTGCACTTCTTTCCCTTATAATAGGTGCCATAGCATTCGCGCTGCTTTATCTGGAATATAGACGACTGACAGGAAGACACAGAATACGCCACGACGCGAGAGTACGCAAGGCATGGAGCATCTTGTTTATAATTGCGGCAATAGTTGTGCTGGCATACGTACTGGGAACATATGTAGTTGCGGCATCAGCAAACGCAAGCGCTCCTATTTCGGCGTTCACAGGCGCATTGTCATCATCACATGCTGTCATAATAGCAGTCAACGGAACCGTAACTCCTTCAATTTCCGCCTGCGCAGCGCAGATAAGCACGTATGCGAAACAGCGTAACTACACAACAAAGACGCTTTACATATCCGGAGCGACATGTTCCGGAAACTCGGGAGTCATGAACACTAGTCAGTGCCTTAACCAATATGCTGCTATAAACACGCCTGTGATAATGTTGACGCAGTCAAATAGCTCATCAATAAGCGTTTACTCAATGTACGGCACTCTTATACGTGCCAGTGGGACTTCAGGGTTTACTAGTGCATGCTACGTAAGTTATTTCGTGAGATGATATAATGGCAAAGAAGAAGCAAGGACAGGAAAAAAGTAAAGCTGGAGCTGAAAACCAAAAGCCAGCGCAGGAAAAGAAGCAGCAGTCTCCAAAGCAGCAGGAAAATGTTCATAAGGCGCAGGAGTCCGAAGGCAAGGGCAGGAAGCAGGCAATCTATTCTGTTATAGCGTTAGTTCTTATAATAGCCGCAGTTGCCATAGCAATATACGTCATATATTTCAACACAGGTCCTACGCAGCCTGGAGCGTCCTTCTCGGAGTTCAGGTCGAATTTCGATGCTGCTCCGCGCGTAGCTGTTTTGCTGTCATTCTCCAACAACACGCAGCTTAACTATGAGCTGCAGTGCTCTACATCTGTATTGCAGGTTCTCTCAAGCAAAAGAAGTCCCAGCACCATAGACTTCTTTGAGGTCAATCAGACAAGCTGTTATTACTCCCACGGCTTAGGGTATCCTATAAATCTTACCAATCCGAACGTAAGCACATGCATTGGAGATGCGCAGGCAGAACCTAGCATATCCTTCAATTACAGCACCACATTCTCAAACACCATAACTTCCCAGCATATGTACCTATCCGGCAATGATATCTTCTTTAAAAGTTGTCCCATAGCCGTGGATCTGCGCTGAGATGATTGATTGCTGGGGCCCTACATCGACATCGGTGGAAGGAGGTTCGCAACGGAGTACATATACCAACATAGGAAAACAATTGCTGCTCATTTCTATAGTAGTAAGGTAACAATACGCCTGCCTCTTTCGATAAACAAGGGCAATGGATTCCACGCTCTTGAATTATTTGAGAGGAGAATACTGAAACGTCTGGAAAAAATGTCAGGGAATGGATTTGCAGACCTTGAATCTAGGGAGGCGCTGCCGAATTTCAAAGACGGCCAGAGGATAAATGTTCTCGGAAGGGAGTTCACCATATCAATAACTGCTGTGTCCGGTGCGAAGTACTCAAAAGCGAGGCTTATAGGCAACCACATAGTAATAAAAGTTCCTGAATTAGACGCGAATAGCAAAAAAGATGAGCACATACCAAACCTTGTACGCATGGTGCTCTCGAAGTGCATGCTGCCTGATGTACGTGCAAGGCTCGATGAACTAAATGGCATGTACTACAACTTCAGCTACAATGGCGTGCATATACGGAAGCAGATGCGGTTGTGGGGCAGTGCCTCGTATCCGAAAAACAACATAAATCTGAACTACAAACTGTTGTTCGCTCCGCAAGAAATGCTGGATTATGTTATGGTTCATGAGCTGTCGCACATGAAAGTGCGCAATCACTCACGTAGGTTCTGGGAGCTAGTTGAGCGTGCGGTTCCGGACCATAAACTGCGGAGGAAGTGGTTGAGGGAGAATGGGAACAGGCTTGGCATGCAGGAAGAGGCTGAGCAACTGGAAAAAGTACATGAGGCAGATGCTGAAACGGCGCTTCCAGAAATCGACATGTGTACGGATCAAACCGGCTCATGAAGCATGAATGATGTAGCTGTGGCTTTTTCATTAGCGGAACAGTAGTTGCGCACAACATCCTCAAACAGCCTATTTATCTCAAAAGTGCGTATGCGTGTTATGCTGTGGTCTTTCTCTCCATGCTTGAGTTCATCAAGCGTTACAAAGAACCAGCCCTTTCCGTTCATGCGCCATGCTATGTATGTCGGAAATTTTGTGTTGTCATTCCACTCGCGCAGCTTGCTATATGCATCATGATCTATACTTAGCCTGTTCTTCTCCCAGGCCTTGCACTCGAACGCCAGCATGACCCTGTCCTTCACTGCAACTATATCTGGTCCAAGAGCGTTGACACCAGAGCCGGCGCTTCTCAGAACAGACCATCCATTCTCATAAAGCCTGTTCAGAAGCTCCCTTTCGCTGCGCGCCCCTTTAACATATCTGTGCAATAAAACACAAGACCTAATGCAGCTTACAAATATATAGGCATTGCGCATGTACCTGCATACTGTATTGGCAGATTCTAACTTTGCATTAGGAAAGATAAGTTCGTGTATCTACGGAAGGCATATAAACTTACCCTTCCATATCTAAATATTAAGCTTGCATTTATCGGTGTGAAGATGGTATCACGCATTCATGATCATGGAAATATTCTGGGCATAGCAGCCTTGTGCCATGAGTGGACCTTTTCAACGCGGTAATGCCAGCTTTTCCTGTGATTGAATTGAGGCACGAAAAGGACGTTGAAAAGAGAAAGGCTATAGAGTCAATTCTCTCAGAAATGAGAAACTCATACGTTGTTGTTGAAGGCAGACACGATATTGCTGCATTAGAACAATTGCGTATACGCGCTAATACTTATGAAAAGGCAATGCGTTCAGGGCTTCCGTTGCCTGAACATGTGATACTTTTCATGGATGATGACAGGCGTGGAGCAGAAAAGGCAGAAAGACTCGGAGCACATCTCGCTGGAAATGGGGCATCTATAGATGAAAGGTCTGGAACCCGCCTTCTTAGGATGCTAAACACAGTCCATGTGCAGGACATGCTTCAACCGATATCGCAGGCACTGGAGATAGGAGAAAAGACAAGGGAAAAAACAAGAAAAATTGGTGAATTGAATGGCAAAAACATATTTGGACATAGTAAAGTACATGGTGGAGGCAAAGTTCTCCATAAATGGCATGGTAGACAAGCCTGATATAATAGGGGCTGTTTTCGGGCAGACTGAGGGTCTTCTCGGAGATGATTTAGACCTGCGCGAACTCCAGAAAGGAGGCAAAATCGGACGCATAGAAATAGATCTGTCGCAGTCAAATAATCGGAGTGTAGGCAAGCTGATACTGCCTGCGTCTCTCGACAGGATAGAGACGTGCATACTCGCGGCTGCTGTAGAATCGGTTGACAGGGTGGGCCCTTATGAAGCCCAGTTCTCCGTAGAAAAGGTAGAAGACACGCGCTCTGAGAAGCGCCGCAAGATATTGACAAGGGCAAAGGATCTAGTAAAGCTATTGCTTAACACTGAACTTCCTGACAGCAAGGAGTTGTCAGAATTGGTCCAGTCAGAGGTAAGGGTAAGTGAGATAACCTCTTTCGGTCCAGAAAAACTGCCATCCGGCCCAGAAGTAGGAAAGAGTCCAGAGGTAATAATAGTAGAAGGCCGTGCAGACGTGCTAAATCTTCTCAAAAATGACGTATCCAGCGTAATTGCTGTTGGGGGAGCCACCGCAGTGCCGAATAGTATAATAAATCTGTGCAGGGAAAAAGAGGCAACCGTGTTTCTCGATGGAGACCGCGGCGGAGATATGATACTCAGAAACCTAACTAGTGTCTGTGATGTCGATTTCGTAGCGAGGGCGCCTGACGGGAAGGAGGTTGAAGACCTCACGCGAAAGGAGATAATAAAGGCTATGCGGACGAAGGTGCCTTTAGACCAGTACAGACAGAGCCCGCGCGGCAGCGCAAGGCCATACAGCTCATCGAGCTCATCGCGCGATTATCATGACTCTAGGCAGCATACTGAACAAAGACAGCAGCCACGCGATTCAGAACACGAGTCTAGTAGTCATGAAGATGGCCTTATCATGCGTGAGAAGTACGAGGCTCCGCAGCAGAAGCATGATATTATACGTGGCATAGACAGCGATGATGACGCTATACCATCAATTGAGTCCAGAAACGTCAAGGCGGAAAGTGCAGAGACCACACCGCGCCCTGCAGTTGAAGCGGCAGTCCTGTCAGAATTATCCAACGGCCTTAATGTTCTGTCAGGTACTTTGCGCAGTAGATTATACGACAACAGCGGTGCGGTAATTAAGGAGGTTCCTATACGCGATCTGCTGCCATCAGTCCAGAGCTCAAGTAACGTATATGGCATAGTCCTTGATGGTGTGATAACTCAAAGGCTTGTGGAGCTTGCACTGCAGAAGGGCATACGCGCAATATACGGTCTACGCTCTAATCCGATGTCTAAAAAGCATGAGAACATAATACTCTACACCAAGGAAACAGACGCTATGCAGTAAAACTGCAAAAGCCAATCTATAAAAACTTCAGTGTAGAAGTATTTCGGGTGCTTGACTGACAGCGTTGAAGCTACGCGGCGATACAGATCA
>DAHWQN010000037.1 GCA_027340645.1 Microcaldota archaeon | reverse complement strand
TCCTGGTCGGCGGTGACCGCGTGGGCGAAGCGTCGGTGGGTCAGTGTCCCGAATCCGCTTCCGGCCGAAAGAGCTGAGCGCCAGCGGTCGCCTTCGTGCGTGGGCTCGTCGCCTCGCAGCGGCTCGGTCAATGAACTCCGTTTTATTGAGATTCGTGCTGTTTGTATCATACTGTTTTTGAGTCTGTGATTCTTCCCAAAGTATTCTAGCATAGCTGCGGGCACTGGCATATCCTTTGCACCTAGTTTCACTCATCACTTCGCGCACGAACTCTTCTGGTGACAAAGAGGGTATAAGGGCTGCAATTTTTGCAGAAGCATGTAGGCAGTCATATATCTTATGGGAGGTTTCATCAAAAACAGCCCTTAGTTTTTCATCTTTCTCTTGCGTAAATCTCACAGGAAAATTTAGTTCTCCAATTTCTGGAAAAAGCGTATATTTAAACCAGCCTTTTATGCTGCGTTCGAGATCATTATCATAATTATAAATATGATGATCTCTAAGCAATTTGTACGCCACAGATTCGGAAATACGGTTTGTTATGGCATTTAGTAGATCATGCTCATCTGCGTCATTTTTTCCTGCCCTTCTAAGCTCTTCGCGTATTTCTGCTACATCTATATCTATTCCATCTTGTGTTGCAGAAAACCTTCTCAACCAATCTCTTATGTTGGGGGGAGATACAGAAACGTTGGATACGATGACCCTCAAATAATTTAACTCTAAGCCGTAACTGTTCAGATTAGTATCCAAGAAATGAACAACTTTCGAAACTGCTTCAATGTCTTCTGGATTTTCTCCAATCCACATCTAATATCACCGCAATCCTTAGCTAGCTGCTGCGTATGTAACATCAATAAAACGCTTTCTTAAAGGAAATATTTATAGTTTCCTTCGTGGTATCATACGGAAATGTAATAAATTAAATCTCAGGATTCATGAAGCCTCATTCCCCGCTCCCTATAAACTTTTCCCCCATACATTTTCTGATATTATTCTAATACTATAAGAAATTCTAACTTGTTATTATTTTAAATATCGTCTTTGGAGTCAATGCCGCATCAACAAATTTGAAACCCATCTTCTTTGCCCACTCGTTATTCGATTTCAATTTACGCAGTACATAATCCCTTTGAGCTTTAGTTGCACCGTAAGTCTTGCCGTGGATTTTCCCAAGCTTTCCCTTCGCCCTCTTGCGCAAGCGCGACGAAATCAGCTTTGCATCAGCGTTTAGCCAATACTGTTCCTCAAAGAGAGTCATTACTTCACTAAGATTCGCAGCGTCACTGAATGCGTATACTTCCCTTCGTTTGTATTTCTGTAGCTCCTTCTTCAGCGCATTCAAATCCCATATCCAGTCAAAACCCTCCCTTTTAGCCCATTCGGATTTTGTGGGCTTGCCTCTGGGATTTCCTTCAGCATCAACCCATATGCCAATTCCTTCTGTGCTCCCATCAAGGACGTTTTTCCCATGCTTCTTAAAGTATTTCATAAGGGTAGTCTTGCCACTTCCAGACACGCCAGAGATTAATACAAGCCGATGAGCACTCTTCATATTCCAATACTTTCATAGAAATTCTAAAAATATTTGCACGAATATATATGCAATGGTGTATAGACAGCGATATAATGAATCCTTTTCTATACTCACATGCAAGTTCTTTCAGAGTTCAGTACTGATAAAGACTTTTATATTTTCTATTGTGCATAGTTATGTCTGCAGTAAGTAGCGGAAAGGGATACCATGTTTAATACCCTCGCAGTAGTACCATACCTGCCATTCCTGGAAAGCAAATACAGCTACGAAGCGCTGCTAGACAGGTTGATCTACCTTGACTACGCCAATATGAAAGGTATAACAAAGGAGGAGGAAGGAACACATGATAACTGGGTACCTGTCTTTAAGAAGAGCCCTTATTCTTCAAGATACTTGGTTGATGGCAATCTTAATATATTGGGCTACTGGCATTTTGTAGCCCTAAAAGAGAAGCTTTTCAAGAAGGCCAAGAAAGGCCTCATGCTTGATTATGAGATAAGCACAGACAATGTATACGCCCTCAATAGGAAAGGCAGGTATAACATGTATTTTGTGGAGACAGTGACACATCCGGATATAACCAATACAGATGCTGCAGCAATGCTTGATGAATCGTTTTATGATTCGGTCTACGATTTTGCAAGAAGCGGCATATTTTTCACAGAGAGACTTACTAACGCAATTACCTCTGATGCAGTTAAGCGAGCCATGGGTTTCGGTATGAAGTTCGTTGCCAAAAATATATATAGGGGGAGCATCTACTCCGCCAAGATGACGGACTTTTTGCTCAGGAACGCTAGCAGGAGGACGGACCTATTCAGGCTATATTCAGAAGGGATGCACGGTAGACGCAGATCTCATAACCCCGGTCTGTAAATCTTACTCTTTTAGTCCACACGCATCTATGGAATGAGGCAAAAAGCCATAAACACAAGACTTGTTTAATCTCGAATGTGATTTTCACATATATAAAGCTTTTTCTATGAATAGAAATATATAAATATTTGAAATAATATTATGTTTATTGGTGTAAACATGGTGGAAATAGAATATGAAAAAACCGGATATGGAGTTACAAGGAGAGTCTTGCTAAAAGACGCGCAAAAGATCTATGATGAGCACAGGGACGCCGATCCGAAGATGGTAGAAAGTCTGAAAAACATTGTTAATACAATGGATAAGACCTTTAATGGCTTAAGCGTATATCAGTACCCGAGAGCCGGCTATGAGGATATTGAATCAGGTATATTTACGGCCATAGGTATGGCTGTATCTAGCAAAGCCTACAAGGTTCAGGAGGAACTTGAGTCACTAAGAGAAAGACTTTATGACCTTATGAGGCTCGACAAAGAATTCATAGATTATAAGGAAAAGAGATTGGTGATTACAAACCTCGACGACGACGAAAAAATTAATCTCTTAGTGAAGATATATAAGGAGTACCCAGACATACTGGAAAAAGCAATCCAAAAAGCGTGCACAAAGGAGGGAATAGACAAGTGGGGCTCCTTTGTAAGGAGGAGAGCGTAATAAGAAAAGACCACTATTGCTTGCCTCTGGGCTTCGGCCCGGAGACGGCATGATATTCATCTGCCGGGATTATGCAGAAAAAGGCCATTACCGGCCGCGGTTGCCTAAGATTCCATTCATTGTATTGCAGATTATGGGAGCTGACTTTTATATTTTTATCATTCAAACGCCTCTTTTGTGTTTTCCCATTATTTCACTCCGCTATAAATCCTATCTAGCCCTAATGGATATTTATGGCTATTCAAGAATGCCTAAATATCTGAACACTGCAAGAATCTATCGTGGTACGCATGGTTACACATTCCGCAAGAGCTGATGATACGACCGCTAAAAGGGTGGCTGTTTCGCACGCCGATTGGGGAATAGTAGTCTCTGGTGATCCAGGATCCGGAAAAACGACATTTGTTGAGCTGCTGTCAGCAGAATATGGCAAGAAAGTATACTCGGTGGGCGAGTACTGGAGGGAAAAGTATAAGAAAGAGCATCCACATGGCGACATCACATTCGAAGCATATTGGAGGTACAGGCCCAAGATGGAGCAGCTTAAAGCTAATTTTAACCTGAGGCGCTACGTCCGCCTCGGCTACATAATAGACACCAGATACGCTTCGATATTCGACGAGTTGGAGTGCTTTATAATCTACCTGCGCGCTCCTCTTTATGTGCGTGCGGTGCGCCTTGCAACCAGACCAGAATATTCTGGAATGACCATCAAAGAGAGAGAAGCCATACTTGCGGCTCGGCAGGAGGACGAAGTCTCCGTGGGCATGATGCTCTTCGGCGTTGATTACAGGGACCCCAACTTCTATGATTTGATTCTCGATTCGAGCCTTCTCACCCCAGATGAGGAGCTGGCCGCAGCGAAGGCCGGGATGCGCAAGCTGATGAACTTAGCCAGGAGGTAGAGACAGGCGTGCGATGGCACTGCCCGCAGCGGCTTTTATTATTTATAGGTAAGCTTACCTCTGCTGCTTCTCCCAGAGTATGTAATCCTGCCTAAACCAGTGTTTCTTGAGCTTTCCTATTGTCCGAATGCCCAGACCCCTTTCGAGTGCAATCGCCTGATAGTTGCTAACCCTAGAATCGCCCCGTATCTTCCTAACGCCCTGGCTTGCTGCACGCTTCTCAGCAAGTTTGTGCATGCGCTTGGCAATTCCTTGCCCTCGGTAGTGCCTATTGACAAGACTCCATTCAAACACCATCACGGATCTGTCTGAGGAATCAAAAGAAGTCCAAAGGCATCCCACTAGTTCTGCGCCATTGAATGCCAGAACAGCAAAGCCAATACCCCCCACAATGCCGCGCATGTAAGCAGTGGATACCTGTGATGAATAAGCCTGCCTTGCTGCGCTGTTGTAATGGGAGGCCTTGAGTATCTCCTTCTTTGCAAAAGGCACGAGGATTTTTACGTCAGCCCTCGTTGCGCGCCTAACCTTTATTTCATTCACTGGCTTAGCATTATTTTTGTGACATCACATTACCAATACGCAACATGAAAGACTCATTCAATTATATTCTTTATATCCCCTAGGAGTTCTTCGAACTTGAGGTAGCCAGCTGCAGCATTGAAATGGCCTGCATTGTGCACTACTTTAAATTTTGCACCAGTATGGTCTGCAACAAACCTGCTTTTGTTCATGTCTACATATGGATCGTTGTCCGAAGCGTAAACGGTGAAATTTGCACAATTTGATTTTATTTTATCCCAGTCAAAATCCTTTTTGATAAAAGTACTGTTTAGTTCGTCGAATTGCTGAATGCCGAGTACTGTGACAAATGGCGCCACCAGGAACGCTGCACGTATTTTTGTATTAACTCTTTCCAGCAACGAAAATATAAATGCAGGACCCAAGCTATGGCCGACAAATATGCAATTACTATCAACATATTTGATAAAGGGCTGGAACGCTTTAAGCCAATTCTCAAGGCTTTGATTATTCCCTGTTGGAAGATCGGGGACAATTACCTCTATATCTGGATTGGCTTTGCCGAGCTCTTCCTTGAGCCACGGGAACCAATTCTCCTTAGAGCTGCCATTAGTGCCGTGTATTATGAAGACTCTCTGTATGGGCATTTTAATCGCTCAATGGTAACGCTTTTTCTGGAAAGCCGAAGCGCCAGAAAGCCGCATGCCGCGCTCCGTGTAAACTTTTTTCTTTATCTTTTCGAATATATACCTGACCTCTGGTATGTCCATCCTCCAGCCTGCCGTCCTAAAGAAGTCTTCGACTCTCTCATCGCTCTTTATCTTCTTGTGATATAACATTATCTGCACTATATAGTCTAGCTTGTCAACCTGCTTGACTAGCTTTGCTTCCTCAGTGCGCTGTGCGTAGTATTCATCCAGGACCTCCCTAAGTGCATTCTTCTCTCTTTTGTTCAAGATAGCTGCGAGCTTTAACTCGTTCTGCCGTTCTAGTTTCCTCTTGATTATAGGGGGTACCGTCTGCAGCGATTTATCGGATCTGGTTGCTATATCGCCAGTTATAACCTCATTAATGTCGTGAAAGAGCCCCATCACTGCACACCTCTCCGCATTTAGTCCCATTCTTTCTGCAATGAGATAGGATAATGCCGCGGTGCTGTATGAATGGTCTCCATCATGCTCGGGATGCGGAATCTTTGCTATGAGCCACCCTGTTCTTTCAATCTCCTTTAGCTTGTCAGCCCTGAGCATGAAGCGCAGTATGCTGTCCAAATCCTTGTCTGTCTTCATAGATATCAATTTCCGTTATAGGTATAAATGCGTTTCTAGGCTGACATATTTACATTTTACTATTGCGCATTCAGTGCGTTGTAAGTTTGAGAATATCTAGTAGGCTTGCCTGTATTCTATTTGCCTTCTGAGATATCTGCTGCATACGTAAATGTATTTAAGTGCATATGCCATAATTTTGTAAGAATCTGAATTATATCCCATTGTGGTCATATGCTTTACCTGTATCTTGCCGGCCTTACTGCAGTTCTGTGGTCGATTTCAGGTATAATTATAAAGAGAGCATCATCCCGGTTCGGGAATCTTTTTGCGACCGCCATGGTCGGTGCTGGAAACGTAATAGTCCTTTCTGCGGTTTTTAGGCAATCTTCGAATAGGTGCATACGTTGCAGGGCTTAGCGTTGCAAGCGGTATACTTACTGGGATAGGATACCTATTGTTCTACAAATCTCTGCAGAGGCAGCAGGCCTCTAACACCTATTCCACAATAGAGATACAGGTTACAATTTTGTTTCTATATGGTGTCCTGGTGCTTGGCGAGTCGGTAAGCGCCCTTGATGTGCTCGGCGTAGTCATTATACTACTGGGCACTCTTGCAGTTTCTATAGAAAAGGCAAAATTCAACAAAGGGCTTCTGCCTGCTA
>DAHWQN010000036.1 GCA_027340645.1 Microcaldota archaeon | reverse complement strand
TAACGTCAAACTCGAGGTTTTTGCCTTTTGATTTCACCACTGTAAGGCACGCGCCGTTTATCGCTATACTGTCCCCTATTTTAACTCCACGCGGTATCCTCACGAGCTTTACAGTTACTCTACAATCGCTGCCCTTTACTCCCTTATCTACCTTAGAGAGAATACCGAGCTCCTTTACTATTCCTGTAAACATTTAATTACCACATCTTGGATTTATACGGAGTACTTTGGCGGGAGCGAGATTTGAACACGCGACCTCTAGATTTCTCGTCATTGCAATAATTGCTCATCACTCATAATGCTGTGCATATGAGTCTAGCGCTCTAACCAGGCTGAGCTACCCCGCCATGGGATAAGATTTTCTCGCCTTTTACTTATTTATACCCTACGTCTAGTGCCTCAGTATAGGGAATCTGCGCATGTATGCCTCTGCTATGAAGATTATGAAGTAAGGCAATGCCAGAAGCGACACAACTAACAAAACCGCATATCCCGCATATACGCCCAGTATGCTTACAAATATAAAGTCTATTACTGATATTGCTACAGTCGCAAGGAGCAGCCAGATTACAAAATATGTTGGCTTCTTTGCTACAAGTCTGATGCTATCAGACATGGCGTGCAATACCCCCCTGCCATCTATAACTATAGCATTTGGAGCATAGAATATAGGTATGAATGCAAAGAATCCAACTAATCCGGTGAGCAAGGCCTGCGCACCTATCAAATACCCTGCAATGTTAGCTATCAATAGCGCTATAGTGTATATGACAAGCACAAGGAATACCCTGCCTATGTACTTCTCTATATCAAGAAGAACACGTTTGGATATGGATAGCCTTGTTTTCTTTGCCTTGACTATAAGGTTTATCAGTACAAATGCAAGGCTTATGAAGAGAAGCGAGAAGAACATTGCAGCGAATATAACTGCGACTGTAGTGAAGTTCAAGTTAGTGAATATGCTTGCGCTCCTGAGGAATATGGCGCCGAGGCTTGTAAAGCTCGGCAGCGGCGCAAGAAGCGGTATCAAAAATGCTATTACAAAAGGTATGGAAAACAGGAGCACGAGCTTCACATTTAATGCAAAAGTTTCCCATGACTCTACGATGATATTTGCCATACGACCAGCGACATTGTTTATATAAGTTGACCCCTTTTATAAATCTTTCTGTTATGCTCTATGCTAAGCATAGCACATATGTCAAACCATTAGGAAAAGCATAAATACGTGGGAAGCCATAATATAACGTGGGCAATGAAATGGCAAAATTAGGATTTTATACTGCGACTGTTATAGCCGCTTCCGTGTTCATCGCGCTGGTGGGCGCAGACTCGTGGGGCCTAAGCTTGGGCTATTACGGCTCATCGTTCGGAATAGGAGTTTCATACGGTTCAGGTTATTACGGCTCGGGATTAGGTTATCTAGGTTCTAACTACGGTTCAGGTTATTACGGGTCAAGTTCTCCTGGCTATCTAGGTCCAGACTACGGTTCAGGTTCGTATTACGGCTCAGGATATGTAGGTTATCTAGGTTCTAACTACGGCTCTTAACAAAGTGAGCGGAAAATCCCACCTGCTTCAGCGGTGGGATGAAAGCGAACCGCAAAAGTATATAAGAATGCAAAACAAAACAGGAAGCATGGAAACAACGCATGCCACAAATTCAGGATACATAAACGCATCAATAAACATACTCAAAAGAGCTACCCTTGGACAGAGGGAAAGTCATGCTCATGGAGAGAAGGTAAGACCTCAGCAGGATGTAACTCTCAAAGAACTGATAACCTATAAAACACATCCTTTCCAGGATGCAGTGATTGCATGAACGTAGTGGAAGCCAACACGTTTATGTGTGATGGGATCTCACTTGCTAGTATGTGTATAATGTGATGCAATGGTGTATGAATTTATAGAGTGGTTAGGTCATGCGAGCTTCGTCTTTGAGGAGAACGGCAAGACAGTTTACATAGACCCTTTCAGGTTGAAGGATAGATCAAGAAAGGCTGACATTATATTGATAACGCACTCGCATTTCGACCATTTCAACATGGAGGACATAACAGCCATTGCGAAGCCCAGCACAGTCATATTTGCACCAAAAGACAGCGCTGAAAAACTGAAGGGATACAAGGTTACGGCTGTTTCTCCCGGAAAGAAGTATGATGCCGAGGGCATGCATATCGAGACTGTACCGGCATATAATGTCGTCAAGGAACGCCTTGACAAGCATCCGAAGGAGAATGGTTGGGTTGGCTACGTAATAAGCACTAACGGCAAACACATTTATCACGCAGGCGACACAGATGAAGTGCCTGACATGAAGAACATAAAAGCGGATCTTGCTTTATTGCCCATGGGTGGCACGTACACTATGAATGTTGACGAGGTAATAATAGCTGCTGGGCACATTTCTGCGGTGCATGTTGCTCCTATACATTATCGTAACCTCCTCGGAGAGAAGGGATCTGAGGAGGCCGAGAAGAAGTTCCTTGAAAAGGTAAAGAACGGCATAATACTAGATGAGGACAATCCTAGCTACGGCTTCTGAAACGTGTTTAGGGATTTTGCTACGGCGAGAAGCCTTTCCGGACTCATCTTGAACACACGCGTTTGCAGTGTTTCCTCAGGAAGGATGCCACCGTATAAAGTGACATTTATTCCTGAATCTAGAATCGCATTTCGCAACATCTTTTTCTTGTGCTGCATCAGCATGTTTATTATGGAGTCTTCCTTAGGGGTTATGGCAGTATTCTTCGGCTTAATGAATATTACTTCTGAATCCACGCCGGGAACAGGACGGAAACTGCTCCGTGGAACCTTCATTATCTCTGTTATGCGGAATGACAATGCACAGGTAACGCTCAGGCGCGAATAGTTCCGAGTGCCTTCGCCTGCAAGCATGTGCTCTACGAATTCTTTCTGTAGGCAGAGGACAGCTGGGATGTTATGCTCCCTGAGCCACATGACTATCTTGCTTGACATGCTGTATGGCACATTTGCTATAACTATGTCGATTTTGCTTAACTCTAGTTCAGATTCTGTAGCCTCGAAGAAATCCTTGTTGATCAGCTTCAGGTTCCTGTACTGCAGCACTGACTTTAGAGCCGTGAACAGGCGTGCATCCTTCTCTACGGCTATGACACGTTTAGCATGTTTGCACAGCCCTTTTGTAAGCATGCCCCTTCCAGGACCTATCTCCAGCACTGTCTTGCCTATAGAGTGGGCCGACTCCGCAGTTGCGACAGCCTCGCTGATGAGGAAGTTCTGGCCCATGTATCGCTTTGTTGCAGAGGGCATGTGGTACACAAACAGTTATATTAACGTTTGTTAATAAATAAATTGCTACATATGCAACAGAAAGCGCATATTCCTTAGATAAGTATATATGAATGTGTTGAAATGGCAAGCATAACATCAATCTTCAGCGGCGTTGCAACATCATCTGCATTAAGCAAGTACGGTTATGTGGCCCTTCTGCTACTTATGGTCCTGGAATCGGCATCGCTTCCTGTACCGAGCGAGGTAATATTGCCTGTTGCCGGATTGCTTGCAGTGCAGGGCATATTCAATTTCTATTTTGCGCTTGTGGTAGTTGTAATAGGCGGCATAATAGGCATAAGCATAGATTACTTCATAGCTTACTTCATCAGCAAAGACGTTATATACAAGCATTTGCAGTTGTTTCATATAAAAAGAGAGACGCTTGATGGCTTCGAGAAATGGTTCAACAGAAATGGTACGTTTGCAGTATTCTCGATGCGCATGGTGCCGGTACTGCGCGGACTGGTCAGTTTCCCTGCAGGCTTCACCGCGATGCCTAAAAAGAAGTTTTATACGTATTCAATACTCGGATCGCTTATATGGGACGTTGTCCTGATGTCATTGGGTTATTATGCACTGCAGGGCAGCATAGCCGAGGCGCTTATCGCAATAGCTGTTATGGGAGTAGCGCTCTATGCTGTGTATCTGCTTGTGGCAAAGCGCATGAGAAGAGGATAAGTCACTCGGCCCTTGGCTCTATTATGTGGCGCTCTACTATTTTTATTACTTGATCTATTGCCCTCTTTATGTCGGATTCGGTCTTCGAGCCGGTGCAGATGACCTTGCCGTTCTTGAAAAGCAACAGAGCTGTCTTCGGATCGTGTATTTTGCATATGGCACCAGGAAACTGCTCAGGTTCATAGTCAACATCGGGAGATGCCTTCGCTATGGCGTAAAGATCCAGCTCAACACCCAAGTCGGCACTAGCCACTATGTTTTCTATCTTGTAGTCAGGATGCAGGGACACCTTCCCGTGCTTGGAATGACTTCCGGATTTCGCCATTTAACCACGCTTAATAATCATGTGAAAGGTATATATATGTTCTTCTGCCTAACTCCTTGTTGTTTACAAAGCAGAGTGGTTTCTATGTCACAAAGGTCACATGGGCTGTTTTCAGGGAGGTCACGGCACTTGGCAAGGCACAACATGCCTTCAAGGCTTGGCATAAGCAAGCGTATAAAGAGCTTCGATATAGGCAGCAAGGTAGTCATACTTCCGAAGGGGAACTTCAGGAACATACCACATCCCAGATACAGAGGACGCGTTGCCAAAGTTATGGAGAAGCGCGGAGACTCTTATGTCGTAGAGATTGATGTCTCCAAGTCAATGAAAAAAACTCTTGTTGTTCCGCAAATACATCTTAACAAGTTCTAATGCATTACAACCAGTGTGCAATGCCACATGACGTGGTTACTTGGATAAGCGCATCTTTTATATTATTCTGGTTGTTGCAGCAATAGTTGCAGTAGCTTTCTACGCATATGGCGGAGCTGTAGCTAAACATGCAGCTTCTGAGTATGCAAATGACATATTCGGAGTTGCAGGATCGCCGATGAGTACCAATCAGATGTACATACCGAGGCAGTATGGAATAAAGTGGATGAGGTTAGACATTAATTTCCTGCCAGGAACAGCAAGTTATATTAGAAACCTTTCTGCTCAAAACTACAGCATATTGGGCATATTGGATTATGAAACGATGTGCGATTCTTCGAACTACACCGGAATAAGCTGCAACTGGACTCTGTCAGAATGGAATGCGAGCGTAAGCAAGGCCGTTTCAGAGTACCCTTTTGTGCATTACTGGGAAGTATGGAACCAGCCGCAGTTTTCAAATTATTATAGCGGTTTTTATAATGGCAGCCCGGAGAATTATTACCTCATGGTAAGAGCCGCATACAATGAGATAAAATCATACAACAGCACCGACAAGATAATCTGCCTTGGCGGAGACAACATCTATACGGGCACCGCGAAGCAGGACCAGTATGATTACGAGTGGGCAGCAGCATTCTGGAGTTACAATGCGAGCAGATATTGCGATTACATATCACTGCATTTGTATACCAACATGCAGCAGTTGAATTCATACGCATACACTGGAGTCTCTTTCTACAATTGGATAAACGAGTCGCTGGCGGCTTATGAAAACCTTACTGGCAAGCCTATACTTATAACGGAGATTGGGATACCTTCAAATGACAGCACAGATCCGGAGCTCGGCCTTAACAACACCAATCAAACGCAGGCGGAATTCCTGAACCAGTCATTCTCCCTTCTTCTTTCTAAAAATTACATTGCAGGTATATTCTGGTTCAACCTGAAAGGTCTTGTTAAGCAGCCGTATGACCTGGATTATGGCCTTTTCACAAATGCGACTATGGCGCCTAAACCGGCAGCGTATATATTCAGGAGATTCGCAGGATAATAATTAGTACAAATTCTATCAGTAAGGCTTTGGCTGTGCCGGAGGCCTTGTAAGTATATAGAAGCGTGAATCCCCCTTGAGCTCAAGTATGATTCTATCAGTCAGAAGCTTTACAGGATCCTGCAGCAGTGAAACTCTAGATGCCATGTCCTCGAAGCTTTCAAAGGGTTTGTCATCACGTGCGTCGAGTATTGCAACAAGGTGTTTCTTGCCCACTCCCGGAAGAAGCTCGAGCGAGTGCATTCGTATGTTTAGCGGGGATGCGTTGTTGAAGAAGTCTACAAATTTCTTCTCGTTGGAGCGTATTATACTTGCTATCGCAGCAGGCAACTCACTGCGCGCGCCCTCAGTGAGGTTTGCATAAGTGAGTCTTGACTTTATAAGCGATACCTTATCGCGGTCTCCCTTACCTATGTATATGCGCTCCTTTACCTTTATTCCTGTTACCTTGGGCACAGCCTCAAGAAGAGTGAATCTTGTCTCGCCTATAAGCTGAACTATAGGTTCTGACCTTACCGAGAATGATTTTCCAGTTGGGAGATAGTCTAATACGATTGCATACTCTTCAAGATCCTCTTTGTGCTGTCCCGTATTCTGACCACTATCTTGCATGTCCAACCCCCCCTTATTATTTGCCCTTGTTTTTACTTACTATCTCGAAAGCTTTTTCAGCTGTGCCTTCAGGAGGCGTAGACTTCTCGTTTGCGATTATCTGCTTGACCTGCATTATGTCTGCAGGCATTGTGTCGATTATAGATACGCACGCCTTTTCAC
>DAHWQN010000035.1 GCA_027340645.1 Microcaldota archaeon | reverse complement strand
CAAGTACGAAAGGATTGGACCATCCAGTAGTGCTGGAGCCGTACGGCAGGAGGCCGTAAGTTATACCGACAAGGAGCAGTATGAGCGCAATCGCGAATGTGAAATTGCCAAGTACGTCAAATTTTTGGTTTTTCTTTATGCTTGCAATTTCGTGCAGCGCAACATAAGCCCATACGGTACCTACGATCCCGAAAGGCACATTTATCAGAAAAACAAGGTGCCAGTCAATTCCTGCGAGCAAGCCGCCTATTATGAAACCGAGAACGGATCCGCCAACCGCTGCTATCTGGTTGAATCCCAGTGCCTTGCCTCTTTCATTGGAAGGAAATGCATCAGTAAGTATTGCTGCGCTATTTGCAAAAAGGAATGCGCCGCCAATACCTTGTAGGATTCTTATGAATATCAGGGATAGCGCACCAACCGTGCCTGTTATGTATAATGATGATACGTATAGCCCGATTGAACCTATCGTAAATACTGCAAAGCCGAGATTGTATAGCCTTACCCTGCCGTACATGTCGGAAAGCCGGCCTACAGAAACGACTGCAACGGCAGACACAATGCTGTAGCCAAGGAGCAGCCATAAAAGCAGGGCGGTACTTGACGGATTTAGAGGGTTGACGTTTAACCCCTTGAATATCGCAGGAAGTGATATAATTAATATTGATGCATTTATTGAAGCCATAAGCGCTCCTAGAGTTGTATTTGACAGCGCTACCCACTTGTATGATTTGCCAAATTTTTGCTCGCGCCGCCGCTCTTCTATGTCGTACGAACCTCGGGCTGGTGCCATTGACTCCATTTGTTTTTTAAAAGAAGTAATTTAAATCCAACCAAAATTTATATTTAGAGAATTTCTTTTTTGATTGAAGTCATTCCTCTATTGCTCTCCTTTCGCTCTTTTTGGTAAGAGCGAGCGGCATTATTATCGATAGTGTTATGGTGCCCACCAGAACTACTGTGTAGAGCTGGGCTGATATTATACCATATTGGAGAGCCAACGATGCGATTATTATGCCTACTGCCCCCCTGCTGCCCAGAATCCCTACAGCATCTTTGGACTGCAGTTTCGTAAACCTGTCATTTGCGGCAAGGTAGTTTAACGTTCCGCCCACGCATATCGCAACCAGAACCATAGAAATTAGGAGGCCGCCATATTTTATTGATGGGAACGTGAAGGCAAGCCCAGCTATGCTGAAGAATATTGGTATGAAAAAACTATCGTTAAGGCGCCTGAAAGTGTTGGTTAGCATCCTAGATGGGCGTACCCCAAAAGTTGTCTTGTGTATCAGCATTCCTGCGAAAAGCGCCCCAAGTACATATGTTATGCCTATTATCTGGAATATTGCAGATACGACTAGGCCCATCAATATGACAAGGGCAAAAAGTGTCTCTTCCGCTCTTCTCTTTATAAGATTGGAGAATATTTTCCTTAAGCGCTTGCCGTGGAGTTTGGTCTCGTAGTCTATCAGCAATAGCAAAGCGAGAAATGCTGCAAGGCTTGCAACTGTTATGAGCGGGCTTAATTTATGCAGTATAACCGCGAATATCACGAACGCTACTATGTCTGCGGATATGACACCAGAAAGGAGCCTTAGCCCATCCTCCTGGTTTATGATAGAATGGCGGTACACAAGTACCGAAACTATAGATATCGAAGGCACGCCGAGGGCTATTGATGCGGTTATTGCTGCAGAAGACGGTACATTGAATATGTAAATTCCAAGAAACGCCATTACAAAAGCAGGTATGATGAAGGATGACAACGTGAAATATGACGCACTTTTCAGGTGGTCGGTAAGAACCTCGGTAGTTATCTGTATGCCTATGAAAAGCAGTATGAAGAATATGGCGACCTCTGCTATCCCTGACAACACGGTTGATGGCGTGACAAAGCCAAGAACACTTGGGCCCAGGATAACACCTGCAAGAATCTGCCCTACTATTTCTGTAACTCCGATACGCTCAAATAGCTTTCCCAAAAGTATGGAGAAAGATAGAAGAAGCAGCAACGCTATCAGTATCTCCATAAGTAAGAATTCGGGAGCAATACTTATAATATTGCGCCTAACAGAATTTGGGGCCGCCGGGATTTGGACCCGGATCAGCTGGTTACTTCATGTTTCTGAATTCCAGATCCTCATCATCGCCATAGGCTCATAAATTTTAAACATCTGGAGCCAGCTGCGCTGCCAGGTTACGCTACAGCCCCGCATTCTCGTAATAGTTCTTAAGAAAAGTATTTAAAGGTTAGAAAAGAAGTTGAACGGATCAGGGTTATGGTAGACACTGTAGTTTACATGAATCATAAATTTTCAGTTGAGCGCATAGAAGTGCCCATAGGCAGAAAAATGATGGGCTTCGAAAGGGTAAAGGCCCCAGACGCGGTTACCGTACTGGCCATGCCAGATAGTGAATCACTTCTTATCGAAAAAAGATACAGACCGGCATTGAAAAGGATGACAGTCGAACTGCCATTTGGCCTCCTGGATGATGGAGAAAATCCTGTTGAAGCTGCAAAGCGCATAATAAAAGAGCAGACTGGCTATGTTTTCAGCAATTACACGCTGATGATGAAAACCTTCATGAACCCTTACATAACAACCCAGAAGGATTATTTTTATATAGCAAAGGAGAAAAAAGCAGTTAAAAATGCGAGGAGGGACGGGATGTCATCGTTCACTGCAGTAAAGTTTGATGCACTATTGGACATGGTGGAGAGGAACTACATAAAGGACAACAAGACGATTGCCGGCATATTATATTATATAAACACCTTGATGAAAAGGTGAAGAGAGGGCATGTTATGCTAGGACTATTATTCTTGCAGCCATACAACATAGGCATAAACATAGAGGCTTTCAAGCTTGCAGATAGCCTTGCAAGCCCTAGTCTTAATTATATCATGGCGCTGCTCGCAAAAAGCTTTTTCGTCGTACTCCCTGCCATAGTGCTTTACATGTACTTCTACAAGAGGGACATGAACGCTTACAGCTTCGTTGTTGCAGGAATAGTATTTTATGTGGTATCCGACATCATAAAGAACATCGTCAGGGAGCCGAGGCCGTGCAACGTGAGCGAGCTAAGCTGGATCAATAACGTAGGCTGTGAATCGACCTTCTCATTCCCGAGCAACCACGCTTCCGTGCTCACGGGGCTTGCGTTCTTCCTGAAAGGCTACAAATATCTCAGGATTGCGTATATAGTATGGCTTCTGTTCGTACTATTCGGAAGGATTTACCTGGGCGTGCACTATTTCACTGATGTTATAGCAGGAGTAGTGCTCAGCATAGTGCTTTACTACGCGTTATCCATCTATGCAAAACGGATTAATAAGTTCTTTAACAATCTAGTTAGTAAGATTCTGCCTAAGATTGCTATAAAGTGATGGAATTGGCAAAAAATAACAAGTATGCTTATATCGGAATAGCCGCAGTAGTGATAATTGCAGTGGTTCTCGTAGTTCTCAACGACAGCAGCTCAACGAGTGCTGCTTCCCCTAGCCTTGACAACGTGCAGCTCAGTGCGCAGACTCTCTCCGAACTTCATACGATAGCAAATAATGAATCGCTCGCAAACAAAGTAGGTTCAGGGACAATAGCAGGATTCATGACGACAGAGAAGAACACAACTGCGTTTATAACTAACGGAACGCCTACATTCCTTTACATAGGGGCTGATTTCTGCCCTTACTGTGCAGAGGCGAGATGGGGCATAGTGGTCGCGCTTATGCGTTTCGGCAACTTTACCAAACTGCATTACATGACGTCCAGCGCATCGGATGCATATCCGAATACACCGACTTTCACATTTTACAATTCAAGCTATGCTAGCAACCTTCTGAACTTTCAGGAGGTAGAGCTTACAACAAACAAGTTCAATGCCTCGTTGAATACTTATCCTTCACTGCAAACCCCCAACACATTGCAGAAAAAACTCTTTTCTAAGTATGACGCAGGAGGAAGCATTCCTTTTGTGGATATAGCAAACCGCTCAATTATGGTTGGAAGCCCGATAATTGGAGGGCTGCTAACGAAGTATACGTGGATACAGATGATAGCAGATTTAAACGATTCCAACTCAGTACCTTCGCAGAACGTCATTGGAGCTGCGAACCTTTATACGGCAAATATCTGCGAAGCAACTGGATTCAAGCCTGCCAGTGTATGCGACCAGCCGTATATAAAGATACTGCTTTCGGAACAAAGCTAAGTGCGGTGTACAGATGGACATATGCGTGCTCAACCCCTTCTTCTATCCATATAATGGTGGCACTGAACGTGTTCTTTACAGCCTTTATACCAAGCTGGCGAAAAAGCACAACATTACGGTGATAAGTGCATCGCTGAAGAGGAATCAAAAGAGGAGGGTTGACAACGTCAATGGAATAAAAGTGGTAAGGCTGAGCACTAGGTATCTTGATATACAGGGGCTGCCGATGCCATTTCTCAAAATGAATGGAATAACTGATGAGATAAAAAGGGTTGGCGCGGACATATATCACATCAACAACAGGTATCAGTATTTTCTAGGAGAAGTGAAGGCGGTACGCAGCATAAATGCAAAACTTGCTATAACCATACACAATTCACTGCCGAAGAACATAGACAAATTTACCGACAGCGGCGGATTGATATTTGACAAAACATGGGGGAGCAGGCTTATAGGAATGTCTGATCTGATAACCGCAGTTTCAAAAGATGCAGCCAGAACGACAGTGCCAAAGAAGCACTTACACCGGACCAAGGTAATACTCAACGGCGTAGATTATAATGAGTTCAAGCCCAGAGGAAAGAAACTCGCAAGGGACAGGCTCGGACTGGATAGGGATGCAAGAATAATACTTAACACTGCAAGATTCGTGCAGCAAAAGGGTCAGACATACCTTCTGGAGGCGTTCGGGGATGCAGTATCACGCAAGATTATCGATGACGATTCAGAACTTGTAATGATAGGAAAAGGCCCGCTTAAGGGGCTGCTGCAATCGGAAGCAGATAGACGAGGCCTTCACGCAAACGTTTCACTGCTCTCGGATATTGAGGAGAAAGACCTGCCTTACTACTACAATGCTGCGGATGCATTCGTGTTTCCGTCACTGTACGAGCCTGCAGGATTGGCAGGTTTAGAAGCGCTTGCTTCAGGTGTACCCGTCATAGCCTCGAGAGTTGGGGGGATACCGGAGATGCTCAAGAAGCATGCAATTTACATAAAGCCTAAAAGTAAGAATGGCATAGTTTTGGCCTTAAAAAGGCTCTCTTCCGAAGGATGGACTATGCACGACACCAAACAGGTGAGAAACTTTATACGCAGGGAACATGACTGGGGAAAAATAGCGAAGGATTACGAAATGTCGTTCCAAAAAATTTTGAAGTATTGATTTTGTGAAAAAATCTTCCAAAAAAAAGCAGGCTTCGATATGGTACACCATAACTCATGCTAGGAGCATGAGCGAGGCCGAGTACAAGAAACTTGTCAACAGGGTGATGGGCTTCGTCGCAGTCTCGCTAGTGTTTAGCATCATAGTCTTTGGAGTAATTGCTTGGTTGGGCGGGGCGAATAAAGTAGTTGCGATAATAGCGTCTGCTGATTTATGGCTTTTTGGCCTGGCGTTCGTGTTTGTGTTTTTTGGATATATACTCAGATTCATAAAATGGAGCTACTATCTTAGGACATTGAAGATCTCTGTGCCGCTTAGAAAAAGTTTCATGGTGTATATGTCACTTTACTCAATGAACATAACTCCAGGAAAGATAGGCAGGGTGCTGGCGGCATACACCCTTAACAGGCTTACGGATGTCAAATTTACAAACATAATACCCATAGTTACGCTCGATATATTCACCGATTTCTTGGGCGTGGCAATAATAGCCGTAATATCGGCGATTTACTTCGACAAGCTCATCATATATGTCCTGATAGTTGACATCGTACTGGTGCTGCCCTTCACTTTCCTCCTCAACGACTGGTTCTTCAAGTTTCTCAGGAAGCTTATGAAGAAAAGCAGGTTCCTGGAGATGTTCTCATTGTATGGGGACGAATATTTTGCATCGCAAAGCAAGCTTAACAACTACAAAGTATATGGAGTTTCAATTGCACTCTCAGTGCCTGCTGCGATATTCAATGCATTTGCGTTGCTATTTTCGATACTGGCGTTGGGGGGTGCATTGCACATTGCCGGGAGCGTGTTCATCTTTTCCACATCGCAGATATTCGGCATGGTGTCAACGCTTCCGGGTAACATAGGAGTCACTGACGGGGCACTCGTAGCACTAATCGGAAGCTCGTTTGGGCTTGGAGCTGCTTACAGTTCGGCTGCGACGATAATGACAAGAATAGCTTCGCTGTGGTTCGGAGTAGTGGTTGGTATGCTATTCCTTTTCTACACATTCAGGTACTGGAAAAAGAAGCCGCAAAAAAACAAATCAAAGCGGAAAAATCACACTTCCATGTCGGAATCGTCGCTCTCCTCGGAATAATCGGAACTTTCTTCTATTGGCATCTCTGAAGAGCCGCCCTCGCCCTTTTCTACGACTTTTATCTTACCGTATTTGCCAGTTGAGAGCTGTGGCGTGCCCCTGAATTCGTTCACATATCCGTTGGCTATCTCTATAGTGTCGCCTATGTCTACAGTGTTTATGTCATTGCCCCA
>DAHWQN010000034.1 GCA_027340645.1 Microcaldota archaeon | reverse complement strand
CAGAACTTGCTCCGACGAATTATATTATTCTCGCGCCAATCGGAATCTTAATCGTAGATATTATACAGATTGCGAATCGCGCAGGGGTACTCTTCGGTACTAATCTTAGTGCATTAAGCATTCTTGCTGGTATGGCTTTCTGGGGTTTCGGGATCTGGGCTATCGGGATAAACGTACTCTTCTTTATAAAATATATAAAATCCGGTCTCAGATTCCATCTAGGCTGGTGGGGTTATGTGTTCCCAACCGCAACATTCACCTTAGGTACCATCGCCCTTTCCAGTTCAGTTAGTCTATTCAAAACCCTGTCGTTGCTCCTATACTTGTATCTTGTGCTAGTATTCGCAATTGTGCTGCTTTTTTCTCTTAGACAGTTACTTGGACAAAACAAGCACGGTAAGGGCCGATTCCGAATAATTAATGGTGTATAAATGACAAATAACACAAACATGGATACTATGCCATCAGAATGGGCATGGGAATTTCATGGACACAGCTGTCCTTTTATGCCGCTTGGTTACCGCATGGCAAGGCTGGCAATGAGGGAACTAGGTACAGAACACGAAAAGGATCATAGTTTCTTTGTAATACCAGAGCTTGGTGTTGGACATCCACAGACTTGTCTCATGGACGGCATACAAATCGCAACGGGAGCTACATACGGAAAATCATTGATTGAAAAGACTTTCTGGGGCAAACTTGCTGCCATATTCTACAAGCCGGATAAAACAGCAGTTCGAATCTCTGTTAGACCTGAATTCTCGGATGAATTCGGAAAGAATGAGTTCTTTGCGTACAGGAAAAGAGGCATCGAGCCTTCAGAGATTCCCAATGACGTTACCAGCACAGCTATAAAGTGGATGTACGAGCAGGCAGACGAGAAGGTCTTCAGGATAGAAAAACTGCCAGACTACAGATTCACCCCTCCAAAAGGGTCCTTCAACAAAACCAAATGCATCAAATGCGGCGAGTACGTTTTCGAGCGATATGTGCGCCTTGTGGACAACAAGCCGTATTGCATACCTTGCAGCGGATATAACTGATAGTAGAGAGCCATAATGGAAACGGTCATCATACTCATATTGTCAATAATCCTTATGGCATTCGCAGCGCCGTTTGCAATGATTGGAATGGGAGGTGGCACCGCTTATGTCCCAATAATGGAGATTGTAGGGATAAACGTACACGATGCCCCCACTATCAGCCTCTTCATGATTCTGTTCTCGACAGTCTCTGCTGCAATAGTTTTCCACGAAAAAAAGGCAATAGACTGGAAGTTCCTCCTCTACATTATCCCTCCTGTTGCCATAGGCTCATTTTTAGGGGGTTATGTCTCACATTTTGTGAATACTTCTGCCATTAGCATCGTTTTCGCAGTATATCTGTGCATTGCTGCATTTTTGATATACAAAAATGACTACAGCAAAGAAGGGCAAATACACGAACGCATTCCTAAGTGGCTGGTTGTGCACAGGATACGTGGGGAACACAACTACTCCGTATCGCTCGGGATTCTGATTCCTATGGTGATAGGGTTAGGATTCTTGGCAGGAATGCTCGGTGTTGGCGGGAGCTTGTTACTTTTACCTGTGCTGATAGTTCTATTCAGAGTTCCCATGCGCATAACAATAGGCATAAGTACCGTTTATGCAGGAATTTCTGCCTTGGTTGGACTCGCTGGTCATATTGCAGGCGGAGATTACCTGAACATCTGGATAGCGCTTCCTTTGGCGGTTGCAGTATTCGTCGGAGCTAGGATAGGGTCGCAGATGTCGCATAAAACAAGCCTGCCGAAGCTGAAGATTGCAATCGCTGTGATCCTAGTAGCACTTGCGGCTGCGATGCTCTTCGAAACCTTGTGAGATATTATTTAAGACCACGCCGCCTGTTTGCATCCGCACAGGCACCCAAGCACAGCTGTGCCTGTTTATGCCGTATGCTATTGTGTATATAAAGATACACGAAGGTATAAGTGAGCGATTAGACTAACGCAATCTATGGTATATGAAAATTCTGTTTAAAAAAAGCAAGGCTTAAATAAACATACTTAATAGTGTAAGTATGGCAAGCAAGGAGCTCAAGAGATACGGGCTTGAAGGTGCGGCAAAGACACTAATCGCTATAGGAACGTTGCTTATTCTTTTCTCATGGATAACCGTGGCTTACTACTTCAACCAATCAGGCCGGGCAGTATTGTTCATAGTGCCATTCATATTTACCTGCGTTCTGATTTTACTGTTGCTTATAATCAAGTACCGATACACTCTTTTTGAAAAATATCCATACCTCATGAATCTTCCTTCATTATTCTATCGCATAAAATCAAAAAAAGGCTCAGACAATCAGAGCATAGCATTCAGCATGATATTCACAGTGCATGCATTGGTAATCGCCTTTATGGGCCTTCTAAGCATAATCCTGACGATCAGCATAAGTTTCAGCACAAATGCCGGACGTGCGTCTCCATTTTTATACGCATATCTTGCTATAATTGCTGTTCTTATAGTATCTGTACTGTTGCAGTACCGCAGAATTTACCTCAAACTCTCCAAGTAAGTTCCCAGACATTCAGGTAATATATGCAGCATAGTCTTCAGCACGCTGCCATCCAATCAAGGCATACTGCTATAAAATAATCAGACGAAAGACTATTGCTGGTTTAATGGATGATTGCATATTCTGCATGGTAGTATCTGGCAAAGTTCCCAGCGTGAAGATCTGGGAGGATGGCAAGCACATAGCAATACTCGACATAAACCCTAACACTGAAGGCATGACACTTGTAATTACCAAAAAGCACTATGACTCATATGCCTTCGACATGCCAGAAAACGAATACACAAGTGCAATGCTCGCGGCAAAGACTGTGGGGAAAGTGCTGGACAAGGGTCTCATAGTCAAACGAACCGTCCTTGTCGCTGAAGGCCTCGGCGTCAACCACCTGCACATAAAACTGTATCCTGTGCATGGGTTGAAGGACAAGTTTATAGAGACATGGGCAGACGGAGAGGTCTATTTTGAAGGATATGAAGGATACATAACAACAAAGCTCGGGCCCAGAAAGTCAATCAAAGAACTGGAAAAAGTAAAGGAAAAGATTAACAAAAATCTGAAGATTGACAAATCATAATACCGCAGTGTATTTTCCTGCCTGCTGCACTCCATACATTTACTGGCAAGGTAAGTCTACTGTTTTCCTTCTGCTTCTTACTCCGCGTATGATTTTAACTTGAGATTTTCGTACAGAGAAATGAGCCGCTAAAATTTCTATAAGGCGAATATTAGCTCTCCCCTCTTGCGCAGGCGCATCTATCTTAACCTTGTATTCATTCGCATCTATCTTAATGACTTCGGGCTTTTTGGCTCCAGGAATCGCAGTCACATTTATTATCACAGGAATGCACGTATTCTAAACGTTGCCACCTGAAATTATCGCAACGGTTTTCTCATTGCTGCTTATCCCAAGTTTTCTGTATGCTGCTACAGACGCCACTCCGGCAAGTTCAGCTACTATTCCATACTCTTCATAAAACAGCTTCTGTTCCTTTTCCATGTCTTTGTCAGTAACGGCAGTTACTTTGCCATCCATCCCGTTCAGGTAAGCTAGTGCAGTGTCAGCGAATGTAGGCATTCCTACTGCAATCGCATCCGCCATTGTTTTCGGAACCTGATATTCTGTGCGCTTACCGAGCCTGAATGCCTTCTCAAGTGGATTGCATGCTGTTGATTCGACTCCGATGACCTTTGGCACATGAGTCTTCCGGTCTATTTCTTTCAACGTTGCAAATGCCTTAAGTATTCCTGTCATTAATGTCGCGTTGCCTATCGGCACTATCACATTTGCGACATCAGGCATCTGTGATATTATTTCATAAGCCATTATGCTCTGCCCCTCCTGCCTATAACAGTAATCTCCTGTAAGGAACGCCTTATGCTCCTTTGCATATCTTTCTGCCTGGCCCTGGGCCTTGGTGAAATCTCCATTCACGCGCACTGTTTGCGCATTATGCGTTTCGCGTATGTCCCTAAGCTTGTCCCTGTTGGCATTGCCGCCTATAAATACAGTAGCATGCATTCCGTACAGCTTTGCGTAATAAGCTATGGAGTAAGCCATATTCCCTGTGCTTGCACAGACAACTTCTCTATAGCCGTACTCCTTTGCTTTGGCAACCTCTATCACTGACCCGCGGTCCTTGAACGAGCGCGTTGGATTCTCCAACTCCATCTTTAGGAACAGTCCCGATTCCCGTGCAGGTATTAGTCTTGTAGATCCCATCTCAAAATGTTTGTACTTTCCGCTTGGGAGCAATTGCTCATAATCCCAGAAAGATGCGAATGTATGCGGTACAGTAGTCCTACCAGTGTAAGAAACCTCTAATATGCCGTTGCATTTGCCGCATAACTGCGACTTGTACTCCATTCGGTACTCTGTGCCGCAGCCCAGGCAGCGCAGTAAATAATTCATGCTCACATATAGATGTAAATATCTTTATACACGTGTCTATAGTACTGATTTCATCCGGCCTTTTCATAGGGCAACATACGGTTTTATAAATGGGTACTGTTTATTAATAATTTATGTGATAACATGGCAAACAGAATGCGATACTTGTATGGTATACTGGCGCTTTTCTTGGCGTTGCAGATAGGGATGGTATACGCCGTAGTGATACCGCCAATAACCGGGCACAACACTACTCCAGCTATAACTGGCGGCAATACCAACAACACTGGCGGGATAAACGCTAACAGTACGACACCCAGCAGCACAACATCTCCAAGCAACAGCGTATCTACCAGCAATACTGTATCTACAAACAGCACCTCTACAAACAGTTCGGTGAAGAACAGTACGTCAACTGGTTCAACTGTCCCTAAAAATACGTCTAGTACAAATGGTCAGACAACACCCACGACAGTTGCGGCGTCTACGAACAGCACCACTCCATCTCCTGCATCAGGCAGCAGCTCAACATTGTGGGCAGTAGTCGTAGTGATTATAATAATCATTATAATCCTAGTGGCATACATGCTCATGAGGAAGAAGTAATACAATTAGTTTCTTTTATTTTTCCTTTTCCTTTTCTTTTCTAATTTATTTTCTAAGCATGTCAGCTAGTCTACACTCCATCACATATACTAATTTATACTTGCAATGCCTATCCAAAAATGTGATCTCATGAGCAACACAGACGCAAATCATGCCGTTAAGGATATGCCCCTGCCTTTTGACAAGGTAAAGGATTTTATGGACCAAGACACATACAGCTGGCACCATGATAAGCACTATGCAGGGTATGTGAACAAGCGCAATGAGATAGAAAAAGAACTCAAAACTGTTGACAAGAGCAAGGCAAACGTGAATTACAGCGCAATCAGGGCGCTGAAGCTTGAAGAAACATGGAATGCCAATGGCCAGATACTTCATGAAGTGTACTGGTCCACAATGGGCGGCGATGGCAAGTACGACAATGGAATGTCTGTAATCAAAAAGATAAACGAGGATTTTGGCTCATTCGAGAAATTCAAGGACGAGTTTCTTGCCACGGGGAAATCAGGGCGCGGGTGGGCTGTTCTGGTACATGATCTTTTCACCGATGGCAAGCTACGATGTGTAATGTACGACATGCACAATCAGGGCGGCATAGCAGGTTCGCTTCCGCTCATCGCAGTTGACCTCTTCGAACATGCATACTATCATAAGTATGGCCCTGACAGGGCATCATACCTAGACTCGCTATTCAGCAACATAAACTGGAATAGCGTTGATGGAAAGTATGCGAAGTACTCAAGCTATAAGCAATAGCTAAGGGTAGCAGAGATAGGAGGAATAGCGGCAAAACTATCTGGGCAGCAACGCATATATACGTGATTAAATCAACATATCCGAGATGATTTTATGGCAAAGTTAGCTAGCAAAAGGAAGCAAGAAATACACATAACAAGAGAATACCGGAAGCTTTCCCCCGACCTCGTCGGGGGTGCCGGGTCTAATCTTGCGATGCCGAGTCTAGTCCTATAACAAATATACGCCTTTCCTCCCAAGTCCTCCTGACGGCGAGAGGCGCGGATTTGACGCGCCCGGATTTTTCGCCGCCGAAGTGAGAATATGGTGAGTATAACTCATGCAAAGAATAAAAAGGAATTGGACTGGGTATACAACTTTCAGCACATTGTGCTTGTGTCAAAGTACCGATTCAAGGTCTTCAAGAATCCGAAAACCCAGGGAGTTGTTGTAGACGCATTTCGAGAAGTAGAAGTGCGGTTTAACATACAGATAAAAGAGCTGTCATTCGGAGATGACTACGCGCATGTACACCTGGAGGTTAATGTGCCCAGCAAACTCTCAATGGAGCAGGTAGTGCAGATTCTGAAGTCGCATTCTGCATCAAAAATCTTCAGAGAGATGCCAAACTTCATCAAGAGGTACCCTCGAGGAAGTTTCTGGGGCGGGCAACCGACCGGCACAAGTGTCGGACCCGTAGGAGAGAACAAAATACGGGACTACATCAGGGACCAAGATGTATCATATGAACCGTTCCTACCGCACAAGGAGAATGGCAAACGCCAAAAGAAGTTATTCAACTGACCGCGAAATGTCATCGCCCAATCCGAATACCGCCGACGTAGTCGGCGGATGGATTGGGCGTGCTTGGGGGTTCATAAGGGGGCACAAGCCCCCTTATCTTATA
>DAHWQN010000033.1 GCA_027340645.1 Microcaldota archaeon | reverse complement strand
GCATGCCTGATGAAACCTTCATAACTGAGATACAGCTAAAGGACGGAAAGTGCCCCGTATGCGGAAGACCTGTTGAGAGGGTTAAGGAGGAGAGTTACTTCTTCAAACTGAGCAAGTATCAGGATAGGCTTCTTGAACTGTACGCAAAAAATCCAGAGTTTCTATCGCCGAAATTCAGGTCAATGGAGACTATAAACAGGGTGAAGAACGGTCTTAACGACATAAGCATAACAAGAACTACAGTGAAGTGGGCTGTGAGATTTCCTGAGGATGAAAGACACTACGTTTACGTCTGGGTTGACGCCTTAGTGAACTATTTATCTGCATTGGACTGGCCTAGCGGGGCCTCAGAGAAGTACTGGCCCGTAGATGTGCACATAGTAGGAAAGGAGATAGCGTGGTTCCACACAGTAATATGGCCGGCGATGCTCATGTCCGCAGGTGTTGAGACTCCAAAGAAAGTGTTCTCGCACGGCTGGTGGACTGTTGAGGGCAAAAAGATGAGTAAGTCATTAGGCAACACTGTGGATCCGCTTGAATTGAAGAAAAAGTATGGCGCGGATGCCCTCAGGTATTACTATACCAGAGAGATACCATTCGGCGAGGATGGAGACTTCTCTGATAAGAACTTTATTGCAAGGATAAACGGGGAACTTGTGGATGACCTTGGCAATCTCGTATACAGAAGCCTGACAATGGCGGAAAGGTTCAATGGTGAGATTAAAGGCGCTCCGGAGTTGGACAAGGGACTGAACATTGAAAGCATAAAAGCCCATATGAATAAGCTTGATACCTTCAATGCGATGAATGAGATATGGGAGCAGGTACGCAAGACAAATCGTTATATAAATGAGAAGGAGGCATGGAAGCTTTCTGGAAACGAACTTGCAAACGTTTTATACAATCTTCTCGAATCACTGCGCATTGTATCGATATTGCTGAGACCATTTATGCCTGAGACTTCCGAGAAGATTAGATTACAGCTCGGGATTGAGACGCAGGACATTAACTCATGCAGGTTTATGGATTTTAATGGAAGGATAAATAAACAAGGTCACCTTTTTGAAAAAGTGAAGTAATGAGGAAAGTTGTAAGCAAACAGCCAGAATATGATTATAATAAAATAGGAGTTACTGCGCTTATGGTAGCGCATTTGCGCTCGTTCTCGAATATGCCCTATGCAAAAGATATAGATAATCTTATCGGAGCAGGAAAAACATGGAGAAAAATTGAAGGCGATAATGCAATTATGCGCATCATGGAACTTGCTCCTGGAATTGAAGCGAGGGGCATCAGCATAAATAATATATTAAGAAATGAGAATGCTATGCAGATATTGGAGCTTGCTTCTGGTATGTCTCCCAGGGGGCTTCAGTTCACCGAGGATTTATCTGTGACATATGTTGAAACTGACTTGCAACCTATGGCAACGCAGAAGAGAAGTATTGTGCGCAGAATTTCTGGTGATTCTCAACGTAGGGGAAGACATTACATACTTGATGCTGACGCTATGTCATATGCAGATCTTAGCGATGTTTCTGGAGTGTTCCTCAATAAGCCGTTGTATATAGTATCTGAGGGCTTGCTGAATCACTTGAATGGCGAAGAGCGCAGCTTGGTAGCGCATAATGTAAGATGTCTGCTTGGTGTTTTTGGTGGTGCGTGGATATTATCCGATATAGAGGATAAAGAACGCATAATGCGCAGGCCTGATTCAGGCAGAAATAATAGTGTCATGAAGCTTACCGGAAGGAACATATTTGACAATGTACCAAGCAATCAGGAAGAAACAAGAAAAGAGTTCGAAAGCGCCGGCTTTACTGTAGAAAAATTGCCTATATTCAGTGATTTATCCAAGATCTCTTCGTTCAGGAGCCTGAATATCAATAAAGAGGATATAAATCCGCTAATCCAAAAGAGCCATTGGCAGTATACATGGATTCTAAGACTGAGGAATTAAGCTGTTGCCTTTTTTCGTATTCAATTGCGCAGCGCAGATTTTGTGCTCTTATAACCGATCCATTGCGATATGAAAAGCACTATTAGTGCCACTAAATCTACTATTATCGCGACAATGCTCCACATCATTGCTGTTCCTGCTCCGGATAATAACTCGCTAGCGGCATTGAGCGATGAGAGTGTAGAAACACCGCCGACCAGACCGATTACGCCACCAATTATGTATATTACTATGCCGACTGCAAGGAGCCGCGATGCGGCATTCAGGCCAGGCTGCCCTATGTCAGGGGCAAGAGACTTGTACATGCTGGATAGTTTCCACACGAAGAGAAGTTCCAGTATTATGAAGATAACGCCAAACACAGTTATTATGCCTCCGATTCCAGAGTATGCTGATGTAGGGTTTGCATTTGATGATGTTAAGGATAATGAAATAGACGTTAGAAAGTTTACCATAACTAAAATCAGGTATATCGCACTGAGTATTACATATATTATCACAAGATATTTCAGCCATTTGGATATCGAAGCGTAAACAGGAGCTGAAGCGAGGCTGCTGCGTCTTATGTCACGTATTCCTAACATCAATGAAAGCACTGCGTATATTCCGAAGACAAGCAGAGCTATCATAGCTATAAAAAGGATTGCTGCTAGGCCTAGTATGGAGTAGCCTGCAGACTGTGTTGCTGCAAGCGGATTATTGAGCACTGATGCGGTTACTGAGAGCATGCCTACCGAAATCAGCGACACTAGTATGCCTATTAATATTGCTATAGATGTGTAAAGAAAGAATTTGTTCAATGACCGCAGACCTTCCAGAGCCAGAAGATTTGTTTTTGTGCTAGATTGTGCATTTGGCTTTGGAGGAACAGTTGACTTGCTTGCCATAGCAGAAGTTGAATCCTTTCTTTGAACTACCATGATTTACTATAAAACATGCATACTTAAATAGCTTCGTAGCACTGGCATTTGTAATTTTGCGATTACAATATTTCATAGATGTTAGCGTAATTTATCCAGTCAGGTTTGTTGTTGTTTGATATAGTTTACATCCTTATGTTAAAACCGCCTCCACCGAAACCACCTATGCCAAAACCTCCGCCACCAAGTATTCCAGGATTTGATGCTTGTCTGGAACTTAGAAGTATTTCAAGCACCACGAGGAAGCCGAGAAGCGTAAGCGTTGGCACATTTTTGTTGTCTGTTATATTCATTACGTATGACTCCTTGGCAAACGCCATCAGCTTGCCCATGAGCCCGGAGTTGCTTGGCGAGCTCCTACTTACTGTTGCTACCTGATTGCCTTGTGCATCAGAAACATTAAACTCCATATCCAGAAAGTTGCCGCTGACAGTAGCTATTACCACGCCACTGTCGTCTTTAATATCGACTTGATTGAGACCGCCGAATGAGCCAAATATCTGCATTGGGATTTTCACAACACCAAGCACCTTATCCTTTGGGCCTCCGGAGTGTATTTGATACTCTGGAGTCATTGCCATTATCTTGTGGGTTATAGTAGCAAGGCGTTTCCCATCCATCGTCTCAAGGGGCTGCTGCGTGACAGCAATTCTTCCCTGTGATTTCAGTACCTGATTGCCTTCGTCGTCAGTGAATGTTAGCGTGAGACCGCTAAGTGCCTTAAAGACACGTGCGACACCGTAGGTATTGTACGACAATGGATCTTCAGTCATGCACATCGCATTGTTACTTCACTGTGGCGGAAGGTTTGGAGGTGGCGGTGGAGATGTTGTGCCTGTTGACTTGTTCGCCTGAACGGTCTGTGTTGTGTTTGCTGAATGGTTAGTTGCAGGCGCAGAAACAGTAGTTGTACTGTTAGCTGCCTTTGCCGCAGACGTATGTTGCGTCATAAGCACGTATGCTGCCGCTGCGATGATTATTATTGCCACAAGCACAAGCGCTGCAATTATTCCCTTGTTCATTTTATCACATTATGGAGCAGATGGAGGGGATGTTGAACCCGTTGATGCGCTGCCCTGTGCATTCCAGTTCAAGGTGCATGGCGCAGTTGCATAGACAAAGTAACCATCACCAACGGTTGGAGATGCTGCATCGGTATATGAGTTGGTTGTTGGATTGTAGTTGTAGAATCCGCCACGCAGGTTGCACGAGCTTGCTATGGAGTTAAAGCTTGCAGTAGTTGTGTAAGGAACACCTATGAGGTTCCAGCCTGCGGATAGATCGCTAGTCAGGAAGAAGTCGTTCTGAGGGCGGCTTGCAGCAGTAAATGTCTGCGCGTTTACTGAACACTGTTTGCTGGAATAGAACCAGAATCCCAGGTAGTTGCCATTGCCTCTGCCTCCGTATCCTGCAAAGGAAGAACTTCCGGTTATCAAGAAGTTGTCTAATGCAGTAAAACTATTCAATGACACGTAGTCGTTTGTGGAACTTTCAAGCCCCCACAGTGCATTGCTTGATAGCTGGCTGTTTGTTTCTGGTGCGCCGCAACTGCTCGCAAATGAGTTGTATACGCTTTGCCAGTCATTGCCTGGGGATGGTAGTGAAAGCATGTTCCATCCTGGCTGGACGCTTATGGTGATTTCCTGTGGCTGAGGTACCGTATTTGATGGTGTGGTAGTCGTAGATGTGATTGTAGTTGTAGGAGATATTGTCGTGGTTGTTGGAACATTCACAGTTGTGGTTGTGGATGCAATCGTAGAAGTTGATGTAGTAGGAGCTGATGTAGTAGGAGCACTTGCAGGCCGGGACACAGTTACCGCAATATCTGTTGTGTTTTTCTGACCGTAGTAGTCAGTTGCGGTAACGAACAAGTATAATGGAGACTCTGAAAGAGTGGTTGAGTTGCCATAGAATGTATAAGATTGCCCAGTACCGATTTTTGTAGCTGTGCTAAGGCTGTGCCCGTATGCCCATTGGTATGTATAACCGCTCATTCCTCCACTGACGTTTGCATAGAAAGTTTGATCCGAACCGTAGTTTATTACATTGCTACTCACTGAAGAGCTATATGGGCTTGACTCTATCCCAAGCGCCATGGGTGCATCAAGATAAACTAGGCCTCCGGAAACACTTGTCTTTTGTCCAGAAGAATCAACTGCTGCTGCACCAAAAGAGACTGTCTTACCACTCAAGCCCTTTAACACGCCAGAAGTGTTGCTGTAGGTGAAGTTGTAATAATATGATGTCGTACCCGTGCTTGGATTATAGATGCCATCACTGTTACCGGATACTCCAGATAAGTATGTATTTATCCAGGTCCCACCAGACTTGTAAGCTTGAGAGACATTTATGTTCCATGAAGTGTAAGGTCTTATGCCCCCCGTTACATTATATTGAATCGAGACGGTTCCAGGATACAAAACATCATTGTACTCCCCTCCATTAATTATGTTAATCATGCTTCTAATTCCTGAGGGTGCTGTAAGATAAAGGCTTCCTGTTGCAGCAGTATTTGCTCCAGTTGAATCAAAAGCCATTGCAGTTACAGATAGCTGCCCTGTCGGATAACCATAATTCTGCAACGTTTGGCCGGATGGCGATCCATTAGGTTGAAGAAATACAATTGAGTTTGCCTCTACGATAAAGGTAAGGTAAAAGTCTGGTGATACACTATTGACTGTTGAGTTAAAGGCTAAGCTTGCCCCAGTGCTATTATCTACGTATATAATCCCACTGTATGGAGATACACCTCCAGATATTGAAAACTTTATCTGCTCCACTTGTCCAATGCTTAACGTGCTGTTTGAGATAGTGAGTGTTCCTGACATAGGTGTAGCAGCCATAACCGCATTAGCGGACATTCCCAAAAATACAGCTGCAACCGATAGTAATAATAGAGTTCTCATGGACTCGACCTGTTTCTTTTGATAACATTGCCTGCGATACCTATAAATTACTTTACACACCCCCACTCTCTTGGCTTTGTACCACAATACGGTTGATAATAAGAGATAGATGCTGCCATGTGGTTTTGGCGACCAACATGAAAAACATAACGACGCCATTAGGCAGTATAGTATTGATAGAAAAGGAATACGGTCTGATAACGGAACTCTTCTCCAACATAGGATCAAAGGATTTCGTTTGCCCAAAGACTGGCTGAAGACATTGGAGTTATTCTGTGTTAATTGCAATAAAGAATTGGCATTACATAATACTACTTCTTTGACTTATGTCTGGCTTTATCTTCTGCATTAGAACAAGATAGAAAGTTATATAAATCTGTGTTAGTTATAATTAACATAGAATTAATTTTAGGTTAGATTCACATGACAGAGATTTTAGATACATTGATAGAGAGAAATTCATGGTGGAAAGAGAAAAACTTTAAGATAAACTACAGACGCAGGATGCTTTATGACAAGGTAGAGAAGTTCATGAAGTACAAGCAGATGATATCTATCACCGGGCTAAGGAGAGTCGGAAAGACAACGCTCCTTGAAAAAATTGTGGTTGATTCCTTAGCTTCAGGTATCTCACCAGAAAAAATAGTATACTTTCCATTTGATGAATTTAGGGATATAAAGCTGCGGGATGTGCTTTCCGAATATAGTAGCATAGGCAAAAAGGACTTGCGTCAGGGCAGGTACATAATATTATTTGATGAAATCCAGAAGGTAGACGATTGGGAGAACCAGCTTAAGAGCATATACGATGCCTATTCCACTAACCTCAAGATCATCATCTCTGGATCTGAATCGCTGTTCATAAGGAAGCGTTCGAAGGAAACTCTTAGCGGCAGGCTTTTCGAATTCAGGCTAAAGCCGC
>DAHWQN010000032.1 GCA_027340645.1 Microcaldota archaeon | reverse complement strand
AGAGCGCCAATGTATGCAACTACTTCACAACTGAACGGACTGCAGAAGGGTTTAATCCGGCATATACAGTAAACTTGCAGGGCATACCTGCCACAGAGAATGTGAATGACATAGTCGCAAACAGTGTTATAAATCAGGTTAGTTCGAACATAGTACGAATTGGGCTGGGAAAAATAGACTACATAGTCACTACGGTTGGAGTGCCGTTGATAGATGATGGGGGATCATCACCGAATCCTGGCTGGCAGTCCTGCTCATCTCTTTCAATAGACGCCATGCTCGCAGACAATGCAATAGATATTTACCCTACAGAAACATTCCCTAGTTTCTGTAATGATAATCCTCTACCACCAGTTAATCCATATTACAGTACTATTTCGGGTTTGACACTTGAGGGTGGATGCGAAACGCCAAGCTGCATAACTTCAATACTTGAGAACCATCCTTTTTCATGGTCAGCATATGATATGTACGAAGTTACAAGACTTGACGGTCCTACGCAGCAAAGCATTTATAATCTCATAAACAACGCCAACAATGCGGGAGAAGTTGCAAATAATGGATACGTATTATTGAATGGGAACGCCATTGGTTACAATAATGGTGAAACTGGTGGAGGTTATTTCTTTACCATGGGATACGATAATAATCCTTTTATAACAGGGAATTATATATTGGGATCTATGAATGTCAACAATCAGTATATAATCTCTAAATTTATCACAGGGGCAACAGGCTTAAGCGGCTATGCATCATTTGGAACAAATTCAGGAAATGCACCAGACAGCAATTGGGGTTTTTCGTTTATTCCTGGCGCATTGGGCGTTGTGCTAGAGTCATATGACGGATGCTCATTCCAGTCTGATTCATGGCAAGAAACATGCGGTGGTCAGATGCCAGCATCGAATTTTGTGTATAATGGTATAACAGGTATAGACGCAGCTGTCAGTGAGCCGACAACGTGGGGATTTTCAGATCCTGGTGTACTGTTCGCATATTACTTCTCTGGAGCACCACTTGCAGATGCCTATTATGCATCAATTTATGAAGGACCTGGATGGAAGAGCGTTATAATAGGGGATCCTAAGGCACATGTAAAGATAATTCCTTACAGCTAGTAAAAAATCAGTCTTGACTTAATGCGCGTTGTGTGCAAAACAATATAAACCTTTTTGAAGCATATATAACTGCCAAACGGCCATAGGAGCGGGGTAACGCCCGAACCCATTCCGAACTCGGAAGCTAAGCTCGCTCACGACATGAAATACTGCTGTAATAGTGGGAACGCATGTTGCTGTTTGGTACTTTTTATTTATTTAGCTATTGCTCTGCACAATATATCTGTAAGTAAATTACAAATACGAAAAATCCTTGGTTGCGGTACTAACTGTATATTCCAGCAGGCACAGGAACTACGCCGTTGTATGGTCTATTTCCGATAGTGAGTACAACAGGCAGTACTCCGACACCACAGGGTCCATCTATCCTTAACCAGTAGTTGGCTTCAGGAGCTGATGCATTTACTGATACGTTTAACGAAAGTAGTATTGTAGAGTTGGCAATAGTATAGTTCTCTGGGTTTATACTAATTTTAATTCCGCTGTTATCCGTGAGTGAGCCATTAAACTGTGATACGCTAACATAGTGTTGCCTGATGCTGCCTTCTGCTCCAGGTAGTGCAGTTATGGACTCATTTGCATGGAGCACTCCAGATACTCCTGGCTTTATCACATAATCAAGCGTGTTGGAACCGGAGCTCGTGCTAACAGGATACACGGCAAAGCCTATTGAGTTGTATATGCTTCCTGACATTTGATAATCTATCATTGGACAAGCTGTTGCACCTAAACCTCCAGTAATTGGCATCACTGAGCTTGAGTTTGATTGTTTTACTGGTGTTGCATTTGGAATCGAATTTGCAGGATTGACAGATGAAGTTGTATTGCTTTTGTTTAATGATATATATCCGGTATTCTGCACATAGATAAGCATTATAACGATGAAAGCAATAACTACAATTGCCCCGAAGACATACTTGGCAAAAGTAATGCTCCTTGATTCGGGTACAGCACGATAATATTTCATCTTTCTGAAATGTTCATTCTCTATTTTTTCAATAGAACCCGTGCGCGCGAGGTCATCAATATGCTGGCTTATTGTTGCTGTGGAAAGACTTAACTCCTTGCTGAGCTGTGTTATTGTCATCTCTTTTTTATTAAGCAATTCCAGTATCTTCCTTTTTGTTTGAAGCATTTTTGACATGCAAGCACAGTAGTTTAAACATGCTTATTTATAAAACGGTTTTGGGATTTGTAGGTTTTCATTGTAATATAGTAAACTGCCGTGGCACATGAAATCCATTTTTATTGATTAGAAAATTGAAGAAAAAGAAAAAAGAAAAACAAATATAAACTCGTATGGTAGAGGATTACTTTATAGCTGCTTCTACTTTAGACGAATCCACATTAGAGCATACACTGCACGTTGCGGCATGCTCCTGTATCTTGGCCATCAATGCCTCTCTCGTATCCGCCTTAGCCGAGAAACTGCACTGCACTCCTGCGTCCTTTGACCTAAACTTCAATTGTTTTGCCATTGCATCACAGGAAAAGATTATGCATCATCTTGCTTTTAAGCATGCTTCTGTGTTTAAGCCGGAATTTATGGATTACTGTTTTCAGAAATAGCTAAATACTAATAAGGTAGTAGCACAATCATTTAAGATTCTTGCGTCCTCGATCCTGCGTAATGCCATAATAGAAAAGTATTGCAGTTATAGTCTTCAAGTCCATTATCCTGTTGCTGCGCACCATTGAAACTGCGCGCTTGGGGCTAACACGGAAAGTAGTTATTCGTTCGCTGTCCTCAAGATGTTTTGTCCCATTTTTCAGATCTGTTGCTATGTATATATGCATCGGGTCTCTTTTCCCAGCTGGATTTTCGTATACTACGCACAACTGTTTTATTTGCGATGTGGTGTATCCGGTTTCTTCCTCAAGCTCTCTTTTTGCCGCGTGCTGCCTGTTTTCTCCTTTATCGGCATGCCCAGCTGGTATCTCATATATCCACTTTCTGATAGCGTGCCGGTACTGTTTTTCAAGTAGGACATCTCCATTGTTAAATATAGGCAATATTGCAATTATTTTGCTGCCTACGGTAACTGGGTGTGTATATGACATCCCGCTCTTTGTTCGCACTTTCTCTTCGATTATTGTGGAGAATTTGCCACGGTATATAACTTTCATTGCACATCTACTTCTTGTTCTTTAAGTTTTCTTCGCCGTCAAGAACTAGTTCGGTGGATAGCTTATGCCTAGATACGCTGTGCAATATTACACGGCCACTGCCATTGAAATTTGCAAGAAAAAGGCCGACACCGCCAAACATTGCAGTGCGTATGTTATCAACAAAATGTATCTTGTATTTTAAAGTTGCATCAAATCCTGCTATGTGACCTGGATCCACGTCCAAGTCAAGCGTGCCATCGAGATCATATTCAAGTATATCTCCAACAATGTGTATGAATACATCTCCAGGGCCGACAAACTTTTGGAGTATAAGTCCAGCGCCGCCCAAGAATGCGGCACCTAGGCCGATTGTCTGCATTGAGAATTTTATAGATGTGTCGCATGCAAGGAACGCATAAGCTTCCGCTATGAATTCTTGGCCTTCACCTAGTGTTATGTGTTTTATCTTTCCAGGCAATACGCCTGAGACAGAGATACTTCCATCCCCATCGGATTTGAATTGGGTGAGCATTGCCGTTGCTCCGGTAACTTTTCTCTCTAGAGCGCCGATTACCCCGCCGACTAGGCGCGGTGTCATTTTTATGTTAGAGCTCTTGCTGAGAAGCTTTCCAGAATCGGAGAATATTGATTCACCGTCGGATAGATTTATATTCAATGACTGCATAGATGCCCCTATTATTTTATATTCCATGGTGTGACCTCATTTTATTAAAGTGTTAAGTTCTTCTCCATCCACATTATATTTATGCGTCAGCATTATCTCACGCATTAGGGCTCCTTTATCATTGCCTTTGAATTCTTTCAGCAGTTTTCTTAGTTTTATGCCGGATATGCGCTCGAGCTTCTTTTCTTTTATTGCAATGTCCACAGCATCTTTATCTTTCGGCGAAGTGGAAAGAATCTCGCCAATTCCCACCTTTGTTATACTGTCATTGGCGTATAGGGTAAATATATAAAATATTACATCAACAGGTATAGATTCTGTCCGTACTCCGTTCCTGTTAAGTTCTTTGAATTTATCAAGGAGTATAAGTGCTGCAACAGCCGCGTTGGCCTTAGTTTTCGATGTTATTGCATTATATAGCTGCAGTTCTTTAGACCAGAGCATCTGCTCTGCCAACTGCTTGTTACCTATCTGCTGAAGCAGTTGCTTCCTTACAGAGTCTATATCAACCTTTGCCATAATGGTCTTGTTTATGAGATGCTTAATAGATACAGGAAGTACGTCTGTTTCAGGGTACATGCGAGAACCGCCGGGCATTGGCCTTAAGAAACGTGTGCTGAGCCTTTTTGAATCTGCACCTCTTGTTTCGCTCGGAACTCCGTCTATTGCCATCTCTGCCCTCTGTGCAGCGAGGTGCGCTGCCCATTCTGTTCTCTCCAGAGCCTCTGCGACAAGTATGAATGCGTCTTCAGGACCGATTTCAAGGGCTTTGGACAGTAAAGCAATCTCCTCCTTTGTTATGTTATAGGAATCCATGCTCTCATCGCTGTGTATTATGCCTTTTACACCAGCCATCTTTGCATAGTTGCTTATCTCTGTGCCAAGCCGCATGTCTGGAGCTATCTCTTTTCCGACAAGGCCCTTGAATTTGTGCAGGCGTATGCCTATCACAATTCCTTTGGCAGCAATCTGCTGCGCAAGTATCTTTGCTTTGGTATTCTTGAAAACGTTGGTCACATCCATAGGTTTGCCTACTTTCGCATTTCTTGATTTGAGTTCATCACGTATTTCTATAAGGGATAGCTGCCGTGTAACCTCGCCCTCTATTATCTTATCCATTATATCGAGCTCTTGAAAGCCCTTTATCTCTACGCGCGCTCCACCCCTTATAGAAACATTGACATCCTGGCGTATTGAGCCTATGCCTCTCTGTGCCATGCCGGTGAGCCTCAGCATGAGACCTATCTGAAGCGCTATGCTCTTGGCCTGGGAAGGATGCTCTATTACCGGATCAGTGTCTATTTCTATCAATGGCACGGCAAATCTATCAAGATCATATTCAACGCTTTCTGAGGTGTTAGTGACTATTCCGCTTGACTCCTCTTCAAGGAATATGGATGGTATTGGCACTTTTTTGCCATCTACTTCCAATAACCCGTTGAATCCGACCAGCATGGTCCTTTGGAATGACCCTGGATCGCTGCCATCTACGACGCTTTTTCGCATTACCTCTATTTCATCTGGAATTTTAGCATTTAGCGAAGCAGATATCACAAGCGCAGCTTCTAGGGCTTCAGGATTTAATGAGTGTGGAGGTTCTTCGTCAGCATCTACAAGGCATGAACTTTTTTTGAACAGGTTGTATGTGAAGTGCCTGTCTTTTTTGCTTTCAAAAACTGTTGATGCATCAACTTCGCCTAGCTCGCCTGCCACTGCCCGCTGCCTGCGCATTATGCTTAGTACTTTTTTGTCATCTGATATAGAGGCATCGCAGCTGCAGAACAGCTTCTCTTTTGTAGCGAGGCGCTGATGAATCTCAAGGCCGCACATAAAACCCAATTTTTTATAATCATGCGGCATTGTCATACCTCATCAAACCATTCAGCTTCCGTCCGTTTGGTTATTTCGCCAACCAAGTTCGTGGCTAGCATTTTTTCTGCTTCTTTCTTTGTATAGTTGCCAAGCAGCCAGCCGAGCTTCACGTATGCTGTTTCAGAAGTCATATCCTCACAGTAAATGGCTCCGGCATTGGTTATTATACGTCCGTATCTGTATACTGTACCGCTTACTCTTCCAAATATACATTGTGATGTAATTCCTACAATCATTCCGGATCCTATTGCATCTTTCAGGTGCTGGAGCCAGTTGTACTCGTTGTGTGATGTTGTTATAGGCATATGGCCTAGGCCTGTTGAAGCGAGGATTATGCCCTTATAGCCATTGTTTATATAGTAATCAATAAGCTTAGGGTCCGAATTCGGGTACATGTACAACATTGCGACTTTAGGTTCATAACCGTCCCTAAGTACTGGTTTTCTGTTGTTATCAGCACGCGTGTATTCGCTTAGTCTATGCAATTTGCCTTCGGCATTTATTTTTGCCAGAGGTGCCCCATTTACGGGCTTGAATGCGTCCCTGGCAGAGGTATGAAGCTTTCGTACCTTAGTTCCGCGTATGAATGCACAATAGTCATCTGAGGAACTTGCATGCATGCATGTACCGACTTCTGCAATATCGCTTTGTGCCGCTATATGCGTAGAGCAGATTAGATTCATGAATGCATCACTTGACCCCCTGTCTGAACTGCGCTGTGAACCGACAAGGGCGACTGGGCCAGGAAGATTCTGAAGCATGAAGCTCAATGCTGCTGAGGTAAAGTGCATTGTATCTGTGCCGTGAGTTATCACAACACCATGCGCACCTGATTTAAAAGCCTCTGCAGATTTTCTGGCCATCGTCTGCCATTCTGTATAAGTCATGTCCTCGCTTGCTACGCTCATTAGATATTCCACATCAATATTGGCAATTTCTGCAATCTCAGGAACATCATGTAGAAGTTCCTCCGGCTTTGTGAGCATATACACCCCACCTGTTGCATAATCAATCTTGCTGCCTATCGTACCCCCAGTGTAGAGCAACTTTACAGTGTTGAGCCCTTTTTTAGAGTGCAACTTACTCTTTGGAAATGAGAACGCCTCTGCTGAAGTGCCTAGGCTCTTAATCGATGATATCGACTTAAAGTCAAGGCCTATGTTGTACCCATTCGACAGTTTGATTACCAATATAT
>DAHWQN010000031.1 GCA_027340645.1 Microcaldota archaeon | reverse complement strand
GCCGAAAAGTCATGTATGGAGTAAAATGAGCCCTGTTCATCCTTCCTGCTAAATTTCTCAAGGTTTCTGGCTATCTCCCCTCCGCTTTTCGAATCTATGGCAAAGAGGGCAGAGACGAATCTCTTTATCACGCCTACTCCGGGGCTTGCCCTCCTATTCCCTTCATAATCGCTTATCGTTGATGTTGATATGTTAAGATATTTAGCAAGCTCCACTTGCGATATGCCGAATAGCTCACGCCACTTTTTCATTGTGCTTCCTGGCGTGTCTGAAAGAGTTATCTCCCCCGCTATTCTTTCCTGCAGGCTGTCCATGCGAACCATGTATTTGGCATATTATGCAACGCAAACGTATTAAAGCTTCTGACGAAAGCAGTTAGACAATCATCGTTTACTTGCTGTGCGCTTTCTGGAATGCACCTTTTTCCTTTGTGAACGCCTGTATTTTACCGAAGGCCTTGAAACATTTGTCTTTTCTATACTTGCATACAGTTTTTTAGCTTCATCATCAATATTGCTTTGCTTTTTCCTGCCTCCGACGAATATTGATATTATTATTACTATTATTCCTCCGAAGAACAGCACAGCAGAAACGACACTGCTATCAGTAAACGCATTTCCGTAAGCAGATTCCTGGCCTATGAAATCGATTGCTGGAGCGGTAATATACTCATAAGTTACATTTGTTATTGCGTTGTTGGTGTTCCTAAAAACAAAGAAATAATTTCCCGCAGGATATGAAACATTGTTTTGAGAGTATGTCAACGACGTAAGATTCATAAAATCGCTATTCTGTTTAACGTATAAGAGGCCTCTATTGAATGCAAGTGAGTTGAAAGCCGAGATAATAGTGTTAACGCTGCTGTTGACCTGATTAAATGGCTCGTACCCAGTAACGTTAAGCATGTAAAAGTCTACCGGACTTCCAGATTCATAATAAAACCAAATCATTGAAGTTGTGTTTGCATATACCTGGCCTGATGCAAAGCCATTTGAAGAAACAGCAATAGTTGAGGCTTCATGGCTTAAATTCTGTATTGTGGGCATCTGTGAGCCTCCGAAGAGCAGTCCAACAATTATGAGTACAACTCCAAGAATCAGCAATCTTTTGTCCATGCAATCCTGTGTATACTCCTACATGAACAAATAATAAGCTTACCGTGGAATTTATATTGAAAACTATGGCATCTTCCTCTGGCGCATCACAGCCAAATTTCTTATCCAAGCTTTTCGGAGAAGATGAAAAACTCCACATCTACGTAGTGGTGGCCGTTGTGTTTGTGATAATCGCAATTTCAGTATTGTTAATGGAAGATGTACCTCCAGGCAGCAGCCTTTCTAGATGCACTGGCATAGCACTTTCTTATTACAAGAACGCATGCCTAAATGAACTGGCATATTCCTCTTCAAATGTGTCAGTATGCGAGTACATGGTCGGCTCGGATGCAGTAAACCTGTGCGTGTACAATGTATCCATCGAAACTAAGGACTCAGGTGCCTGCTCTGCAATATCAAATTCATCGGATAAAGAAGCCTGCATATACAATATAGCCAACATGACCAACTCGTCCGAGCTATGTGCCAGCCTGGGCCCTGTTGTGGGTGATAGATGCCTGACGCAACTTGCTGCAAAGCTAAAAAGCCCTGCGGTGTGCTCATATTCAAGCAATGCTTATTACAAATCCATATGCACTTCATCTGCCGCACTGAGCAGCGCATATGCCACTGCAAACGCTTCTGAATGTTCATTAGTAAACGGCTCAACATACACAAATACAGTAAGCAACATAACGGTATATCCTGCTGCATATGCTACTGGATACGATGTATCAGCCAATGGCACCATAACCTCCAGTTACGGTTCTCCGCTTAATTACGTTCAGTATCTGACTAATATAACATACAGTGCACGCGATCTGTGCTACATGTATGTGGCATATAAGCGCGGAAATAGCAGCTACTGCAACTCTGTATTAAACACAACACTTTCGAACATCTGCGTAGAAGAGACCCAGACACATCCAAATATCACAAACAGCTCCATAGTAGCAAACACAATCGCAAACTACTCACTCAACTACACAAAAATATCAAATGCGCTTTGCTCAAATTCATCTCTGACAAAGCAGAACTGCACTGACATTGTGCTTATGTATGAAGCCATGCAGACGAAAAACGTAAGCATCTGCGGAACCATGCCGCTATTGAACAGCTACAATTGCTATGCATACCTCGCAAGGACATACACAAATACAAGCTACTGCTCATACATAACAAACGCAAGCATCAACAGTGCATGTGTGCAGAATGTGTACTACAACGCGAGCTGATGGCATTGAAGTACATAGTTACTTGCATAAAAAATTCGGTTAATCCCTTGGCACGGTGCATGACTTTTGACGCTAATCCTGCAACAGCAATTGAGATTGAGTGCCAGAAAGGCGTCAGTGTCGGAGACATAGTGGATGTATCTGATGGCAAAATTACTGGAACTGGAGTATCAAAGAAAATTGATGATATCGAATTAAAGGCGGAGGCGCTTGCGGAGTCAGCGATGAATTTGCATCCGTATAAGTGCGGAATAGGTTCAATAGACAAAACAGTGTCAGACATGTGGCCTAAAATGCTAGGCGCTGCAAAGCTGCTCCTTGTAAAGCTTATTCTAGGTGCACCGATAATAATGCGCTTCCACAACGATGCAGATGGAGCAAGCGGTGCGTATGCGCTCTACAAGTCAATCGACTATATAATATCTGAAGGAAGGATTCCAGGAGGCTATGCGGCTGCATGGGTAATGAATAGGAGCATAACCTATTCAATCTCAGACGCTGAACAGGATGGTGCAACAACAGGAAGATTTTCTTCAGTGTCCAAGCCGCTTCTCTTCATAATGGATTTCGGAACTTCACAGGGCAGCAACGCCGGGATAAAATTGATAAGGCAACGTTTTGACATAATCTGGATAGACCATCATCCAATTGAGGAAGGTTTCATAGGCGCTGAGCTGCCATTCTACATAAATCCATGGCAGCACAATGGAAACTCAGAACTAACTTCGGGATTTCTCGTATCTGAATTTTCAAAAACATTTTCACAGTTCGATACAAAAGAAATAGAAAACGCGTCTTTCATAGGGGATCACAGCCCATATGCTGATAAGACTGTACCGGGGCAGGATATGTCGGATGTGCTCGACATGATCACAAGCGACGTGAAGATAGCGACTGGCCAGTCTTCGCGGAGTATATCACCCAAAGAGATAGATTCTATAATCAATGACAAGGACAGGTACGCTGAACTGGTATCATTCGCTAGAATGAAGATGTCAGATGCTATTGTAGATGCCATGCAGAAGCTGAAGAAGTACACAGCTGGCAACTGCACAATATACGTGTCAGGTTTCGAGGACATTAGGAGCGAGGATACAAAGTATCCTTTGCCGGGCAGGTTCTCCTCCAAGCTTCTTGAGAAGCTCTTAGAAAGCAAAAAGCATGCGATACTGCTCCTGCATTTCGGAAATTATATATCAATACGCGTCGATCCGTCAATAGCTGAAAAGGCGAACATACTCGGAGTGATATCTGAATTGAAGGAAAAGTACGCAGAGGAGATAGAATCCGGAGGCGGGCATATTACTGCAGCAAACATAAAGATAGCATCTGGATATCCAAAGGAGGACATGCTGCGCGAGCTCATATCAATGCTGAAAGAGAAGCTGAAATAACATGAAAGCATTTTACATAGTGCATGGCGCAGTGCAGGATGTCGGTTACAGAGCACATGTGCGTGCAGCTGCCAACAAACATAATGTAAACGGAATGGTGAGAAATATGCGTGACGGCAGCGTTGAAGTATTTGCATGTGGGACTCCAGAACAGATAATGCTGTTTGAGAATGATATAAACATATCCATGCAGAATGGTCCGCAGGTGTTTACCTAGAAATCACCTTATTTTGAGCATATGTCTTTATATACTACCTCACGCAGAATAGTATCCTGTCAAATCAGGCTGTGTTGTTCCCCATTCTGCCTAGTTTGGCTAGTTGATGATTATGGTTGGTGTAGCAAATGCGAGAAAGCACTCAAACAGAATATGGCTCACTAGAACATTATAAGGGCAATGTTGGCCCAACAGACGAATTCCAGGATCTTCCTGAGGTAACTCCGGAAATAAAAAATGTCGGATGGACACTAGGAAACGACTGCCCATATCGTTGCAAGCACTGTTATAGTATGAGTGCGAGATTAAAAGGAAAAGATTTAACCGAAACAATCATATGCAGAATCGTAGATCAGCTTAGTATAAATAATGTTGAAACCGTCAACCTTGGTGGCAATGAACCACTTTTTACAAATGGCTTAGATCCAAAAAAGACGCTCCTGCCTTATATCATCAAAAGCCTGGCAGATAAAGGTATAACTACGGGTTTGACAACAAGCGGCATAACGCTTTTACGGTTATACGAAGACCACAGAGATGCATTCGATTTGCTTAACGATGTTGATGTTTCTCTAGATTCCCCTTATGCAGAAGAACATAATAGGAATAGGGGTGCAAAACTATATGACCAAGCCATAGAGGCGCTACGTATATGTCAACAACATAACAAACCTCACACAATAATCATGACTGGAATGAACTGGAACTTTACATTGGATCGCATAGCAAAGCTTGTAAAGACGGCTAAAAAGTATGACGCGAACATTAGAATAAACCCCATGAAACCTGTCGAGCGACGACACATGGATATGGCCTTGTCTGCGGATGCATACTATGCAGGATTTTCGTATTTGATGCGTGTATGCCGGCCGGTAGATCTTGGTGAACCACCAATAGCGGCTGTTTCAAACTACAAAAAAGCGCGCAGATGTCCTTGCGGCAGAACTTCGTTTAGGATTCATTCTATAACGCCTGAAGGTGCAATCTACGTCAGTCCGTGCGTATACCTACATGACTATAAATCAACGTATGACTTATTAAAATACAACCTGAAGGATATAATAAACTCACCGCAATTTAGGGTATTTAGACAAAGAAACGCAAATCCTGAGAGGATAATTGGCTGCGAAGGGTGCCAATTGATAGAAAAGTGCGGTGGTGGTTGTGCTGCAAGGTCTTACTTGCATCATCTATATGAAACTGGTGAAAGGACCATGTTGGCTAAAGATCCATATTGCCCTGTGCAAACAAAGAACATGCATAAATTTCCGAATGATCCAGACCTTACCACAAAACAAAGATTAGTGCATATTGACTATCTTTGCACATGGATAGGGAAGCCACTGTGATAAACTAATAAAGCAAGGTAACGTAAATGATTAAATATTTTAGTAAAAAACAAACAACAACGCTCGATTTAAACCTACTTGGAGTTAGAACTGCTATTACTATCCCCGCAAAAATAGAAGATCACTTCAATGATCAACTCACAAAGTATCTTCCCATATGTGAGGAAACTAGTCAGAATTATAAAATAAGTGAAGTACAGCTAAAAATAAATATAAGGCAGGGTAATCCGCGACTGCGGATTGATGATGATACAGCCACGTTCTATTCCAATTCCAATACAAAGACCCTCGTTGTAGATTCTGTATTTCTAGTTTCTAAACTGCTAGAAAAAGCTCTTAATAAAAAAGGGATTTTCTCATTACATGCAAGCGGACTTTCCTATGGCGAAAATGGTGTTTTGATTGTTGGACCTACCGGCTCTGGAAAAACCACCACCGCAGTCTTCACATGCCTCCAAGATAAGACAATAGGGCATGTATCAGGCAACAGGGTATTTTTGGACTCTAATAGCCATGAGATAATTTATGGCATAGATCGATTCTCGCTGCGCAAAACTTCCATATTAAATGAATTCAAAAGATTTCATGTGGCAAAACGCGTAGGTCTAAATACGAACAATATAGCTAAAGGGCAGCTTGCACACGCAGACAAAGTATCACTAACATCTGCTTATCTAGGAATAAAACGTGCTAAGTTTCCATTGAAACTTGAAAGGATAATAATAATCCAAAAGATGGATAACGAACTTGTAACATTTGATGCAAGAAAAGGTGGTAACACCGAGCTTTTAACTGTATACTCTGCATTGACAGAATTTAGTGAGAGGGTTCCATGCATGATGGTTGGTCCTAAGATACTATTTCCTGAAGTATTTGGTGAGCAACTTAAAGCAAAACAGCTCAGATTTGCAGTTGAGCTTACTAAAACCATCCCCATTACTTATGTTGGAGGAGGGCTTATGGAGATCTCAAAATTTATCGAAAACAAAATAAAGGCGCAGCAAATATGGAAAATAAGACGATCATAGATTGGGAGTATTGGGAATTACAGATTAAGGTAAATGGCATAGTTATTGACAGGCCGAAAGGGAAGGCTCATCCTACGTACTCGCATATAATATATCCGATAGATTATGGCTATATAGCTAACACCAGAGGATCAGATGGGGAAGAAGTAGACATTTTTATAGGGTCTGCAGAAAACGGCCTCGTAGGAGCAATTATGACCATCGACAATTTCAAAAATGAGAAAGAACTAAAGCTCTTATGGAATATGAGTAAGGAAGAGGTTAGTATAGTATACCGATTTATTCGTGATTCTTTAAAAATGGAAGAAACTATCATGCTGCGTAAAGAATTTGATTAAATGAGCGATATAAAAAATAGCACTGATTTTGCTCCTATGCTGATAATCGATGGTCCTAGCGGTAATGGAATAGGCAGACAATTGTCAAAAATCTTACACACGGATTTTGCTGGTTGTGAATATACGTTATTTCCAGATGGAGAATCAGAAGTTGGAATAAAAAATCCGGTAAAAAATAGAGATGTAACAATAGTTCAGACAACTTACCCCGAACAAGATAAAAGATTGCTAGAGTTATTACTTTTAGCCGACAACGCAAAGACCGGCGGTGCTAGGAGTATATGTGCAGTAGTACCGTACTTAGCGTATAGTCGACAAGATAAAAGATTCTCGGGAAAGAACAACGCGATAAGCATAGCTACAATCTTGAACTTATTCCGATTTGTAGGTATAAAAGAAATAATCACTGCAT
>DAHWQN010000030.1 GCA_027340645.1 Microcaldota archaeon | reverse complement strand
TGCTTGCGAATTCCTTGGCTCTTTCAGCAAGCCCGTATAAAGTCAACGGTACTGATATGCGCTCCCTTTTCTCTTTCTTCAACTTTTTTGATCCTGCAACTGATGCACCAGTTTTTTTGCTTTGGGAACTTTTACGCCCCGCACTAACGCTTATCTTGATGCCGTTATCAGAATCATCCGCATCTGTACTTGCCTTTGTCGGCTTTGTTGGCATGATTTTTATAGGTATGTAGTGCTTATATATAGATGTTTTTGGCTTACTTAGCAAATGCAACCCGCTGTAGCTCAACGGCAGAGCGATCGGCTGTAGTCTGAAATGCTTCTTGGCATCAAGAAGGATACCGATAGGCTGGGAGTTCAAATCTCCCCAGCGGGAGACTCTTTCTGCAACACAATCATGTAATAATGTGAGGAATCATACACCAGCAATTCACTGAATCCCGTTTTTTCGAAAAGCGTTATAACCTCTTTTTTCGAAAATAGCTTGTGGTGCTGTTTCATAAACAACGGAGCTTTGTGCTTCTTCCAATCGAGTATTATTGCTACTCCATTAGCTTTCAATATCCTAGTTATCTCGTTTATGTATCCATCCGGAAAGTGATGGAATGATGCTGAAGAGAACACAGCATCTACAGAACCAGAACGAAGCGGTATCCTGTCTGCGGTGGCAAGTTTTGGATATATGCTGCCAATATGTCCGAGGTTTTTCCTGAGTGCATCGATGGAACTTTTGTCAACATCAATGGCATAAGTCTTTTTCGCATGCTCCGCGATAATTCTTGTAACGCTGCCGTCACCTGCTCCAACATCTACTACAGTTTTACCATAGATATATTTCTGCAAGGAAGGAAATTCCTTTTTCAGGAAAGCCTCTCTCTCCTTCGCAGAATCAGAGTAGTAAAAATGCTGGTGTATTCCTGAATGATCGTGTCTCTCCATTTCTACACACCAAATTCACTAAACGCCGCAAGCATCATCTGACGTATATTTTCAAAGGTTTCTACATTGCGTACTCCTTCAGCGTCAAACCATCTTATTTCTGTTGCTTCCTCCTCATTAAGCTGCAAGGCGTCATTCTTCGTCTCTGCAACATATATAAAATCACAGTGCTCATGATGTTCGTCTTTGTATGGAACATCTTCTAGAAGTACTGCGAACGGCGTTTTAACCTGCCTTGCAAAATCGTCTTCCTTTATAGTTCTCTGGTCTTTCAAAAACTTCGCATGCAGGCCAGTCTCCTCCATTACCTCCCTAAGAGCTGCTTCATGTGGAAACTCACCCTCCTCAACATGTCCTCCAGGATACATCCACACGCCTAGTTTTTTGTGATGCACAAGAACAACCTTTTTATGCAGCTTATCAAACAATACAACGCTTGCGACATAACACCTTTTCATTCATGCACCATCTATACCTTTGTAGAAAAAGATTTATAACCCGGCTGCTATGTTGATAAGATTTTATGAGTAAACGGCTTATTGGAGAACTAATAACCTTTTTTACAGATGATCAAATGCCTCTCCACGGCTTCCTAGTGCGAAGGAAATCAAAGAAGTGCATGATAATCATACATGGCATGGGCGGTAATTTTTACAGTAGCCAGAGGTTGCCCTATTTCGCAGAAGCATTCAAGGAGTTTTCAGTCTTTAGCATTAATACCCGCGGCCATGATGACGTCTCTAGTACAAAGAGGGTTAACGGAACAAAACATATCCGTACTGGAACCGGCACAGAGCGTTTTGAAGAAAGCATATTGGATATAAGCGCTGCAATCAGGATCATGTGGCGCATGGGCTTCAGGAAGATAGTATTAATAGGGCACAGCACCGGTTGCCAAAAGATACTCTACTATCAATACAAGCGCAACGATCGCAGGGTCAAGGCCTTGGTGCTTCTAGGTCCTGCAGATGATTACAGTCTTGGGATAGCAGACAAGAAGAAATTCAGGAAAACAATGTCAATAGTGCATGACCTTCAAAGGAAGGGAAAGGCCAATGTTCCTTCACCAGAGCTAGGTTTCTTTTCGCCGAATCGTATTATGTCAGTCTCAAGCCTGAAAAATGTTGAATCGCGCATGCTGTATTACGATGGCAAGCTCGCTGAATTCTCGAGTATCACTACGCCGATCTGTGCCATATTCGGCAGCGAAGAGGAATACCGCGACAGGGATGTGAGCGAGTACCTAAAAATACTCTCAGGAAAGACCCACTCTAAAAATTACCGTAGTATTGTAATAGATGGCGCAGCTCACTCATTCTCCGGTTATGAGGCTAAGACAGCTAATCGAATCAAAGAGTGGCTGGATGAAGTTACAATGTAGTGCTACCATGGAGCTTAAACTGATTATTGTATCGCCAAAATACCAGATGAATGTAGGTTACATAGCGCGCGTCACGAAGAACTTTGGAATCGATAAATTGTATTTTCTCAATCCGCGTGCAGATATCCATGGGCATAAGTCTATTATGTATTCCAAGCATGCTGTTGATCTGCTGAAGCAGGCAAGGGTCTATAAAACATTTGAGTCTGCAGTTGCTGACTGCGACTTTGTGGCAGGCACAACGGGCATAATGCGCAGCAATCCGCGATTCGATAACATGCGCACACCGGAGAGGGCCACTGCAGCTATGGAAAGGCAGGGCGGCAAAGTCGCACTTCTCATAGGCAGGGATGATACTGGATTATCGGCAGAAGAGTTGGGCAAATGTGATATAATAGTAAACATAAGCTCCAATGCAGATTATCCGGTGCTAAACATATCACATGCCTTAGCAATCCTGCTTTACGTGTTTACAAAGAAGAGATTCAACCGTAAGGAGCCTAATCAGGACAGGCCGAGCGAGAAGGAGCTAAATACATTGATGGCAATGTTCCGGCTTATGATTAAAAGCAAGAAAATTAGGGATAAGGATGGTGTTGCTGTTATATTCAGAAAAATGGTGAGACGTTCAAAGCTAAATAGCCATGAACTCCACGCCATTATCACAGCGTTCAAGGAATAAAAAATAAACAAAAGAAATTAAAAAGAAAGGCGAAGTACAATTACTGCCTTGGCTTCTTTCTTTTTATTATTTTGACTTTGCTCGGTGTTATAAGAACCCTGTTCTCATCTATTTGCGCTATGTCGCCGTTTACCTTATCAACATACGCCTTCATCTTAGTTAAGACGTTGTTACGTGTAGCCGGGCGCTTGTTAAGCTCAGAAATATCGAGAAGTATTATGTTCCTTCTGGATATTTCATCCTGCAAGGGCTCTATATCGCTCTCGCTTACTACCGTAACCGGCTTAACATACATGTCCGCTGGTTCATGAAGGACGTCAACGTCTTCCATCTCCGCAGAGTTCATGTAGCTCTCTATATCCATTCCCTTTTCACTGCTGCCAAATGCCTGGCCAAGTTTGCCGAAAACTCCCATTTTATCGCCTTTATTTTCCATACTACATACAGGATTAACTATAAAAGCCTTCGCTATGACGCCGAAGTAATGGCATAATAGGTGCTTATACAAATTTTAGCCATGCATGAATGCTTAATATCCTGCAGTTAATGGTAACAATAGCGAAATGAACCGAAAACTTTAAGATAAAGATGCGGAATAAACATCGAATATCCAACAAATCCGTTCTAATGATTCTACGTATCACAAAATCTAGGTTCTAGTTGATTAAGTGGCAAAATATCCAAATTCAAGTACGCAGATTGTTCCTGGCAATACCGGAGCACAGCAGCAGGATGCATCCCAGCAACCTACAGGAGCATCCGGTGGTGGGAAAAAAATGATAATTATAATCGGTGTTGTAATAATAGTGATTGCTGTAATTGCGGCATTTTATCTTTCATCTAGCCCGTCACTGCCAGCGCTCACCCAAACAAAATCACAGAACAGCACGCCTATTTACATGTCTGCGCAGCAGGCGCAGGCAATAATCGGTTCATCAATAGCCGGATATAATTCAACAGACCTATTTAATCAGAATTCTTCAGTAAATATGTCGCTTCTCGAGTACTCCGTGCCATCCATGAGCGGTAATGTTACCAGTGCGTGGCTTAGTGCAGCATATGGCTCCAATTCAGTAACCAACGCAACTATAGAATATTATGCATTTACAACGAGCAATACCGGCAAGATAGCAAACGAGTTCGGCAATTTTATAGTATCATCAATCAATGAAAGCCCTTCAACAGTGAATACCGGGGCATACAAAGGATTCAACTACACCTACGGCATGTACAAGAATGCAACTACAACAATACAAGTCCTGTACGGCTGGAAAGGCAGCAATGCAGTAATGCTCTTGCTGACAAACAACATTAATTTTTCCGGAAATGAGACACAGATGATTGGAGTAGCAGCAAATGACAGCTAAGCAGCGTATGTTTTATGGCTTGCATTGTTACCCGAGTTTCTCAGGAATATATCTCTCTTGTATCCCTGGCAGTTGCTGTTATATCTGTCCGCGGGATGTATTCTCGAATCGTGGCACAAAACTCGGCGAGATTACCCGCATGATACTTGGCGAAGCAACACATATAATAAGAAGATACGAATCTACAAATCTAATAATGTGTCATAATGGCAGGAAAAACACTTGCAAACAAACCTAAAGGCATAACTATATCAGGGACTGTAGTTTCAGGATTTGGCGAGGGCAGGTACTTCATGTCGCAGGAAGGCTATCTCGAACAGATGCAAACGGCATTGCATTACACTCCGTATGCAGGCACCCTTAACATAAAAGTCCCTGAAGGCGAACTGCATAAGATAACTGAATTGAAAAGGCTTAGTGGAATTGAGCTTTCTGGATTTGAGAAAGACGGCAAACGATTCGGAGGCGCAACAATTTACCCGGCTGAACTGTCCGGTGTAAGCTGTGCCGTAATAATTCCAAAACTTTCAAGGCACAGCGATATCATAGAACTCATAGCCGAGAAAAATCTCAGGAATAAATTAAGTCTTTCTGATGGGTCAAGTATTACGGTGATGATTGTATCTTCGGATAGCTAAAATATTACAATGCAGCATATGTAAAGTTTTGGAGTCAACCCTGAACGTTGCTGAGCTGCGAGAGTATTTTTGAAGACATCTCCTTTCCGAACAAACGTTCAAGCTTTATCCTCGCTCCATTATTTCTCAGGTCATCAACTGTCTTTATTCCTGAATTGAACATCATGCGTGCGCGTACACGTCCTACCTGCTCCAGACGCACAAGGTCAAGAAGCTCCTTTTTTATTCCATAGCGCATCCTGACCCGAAGCTCAAGTATCATGCGCGGATTGACTTTAATTATGCGTGCAAGTTCGGTGCTGGAGTAAAGCAGCCAGTCTGCATTGGTTGTTTTTGTGAATATGCTGCCAGGCGTCTCGCGGTATTTTGTAAGAAGAGCCTGCTCGTCTGCCTCCCCTATCCATTCATTAAGCATCAGTGCAGTGCTGAAGGGCCTTATCGGATCATACAGATAGCTATCATATGCCTCCTGACCTTCAAGAAGCCTGCCATATTTCATAAAAAGCTCTTCTGCCTCTTCAGTTGAATTTGAATAAGGCTTCATCTCGTTTGTATTTGTTATCATGAACAGGCATGCTACTTCATCAGATACTTTTGGCAGCGTGTCAACTATCCACTTTGCAGATACAGGATCTATGTACAGCTCGCTAACCCGCCTGCCCAGCTTTGTAGCTTCATGGGCGCTGCCACTTCTCCTTATAAACTCCCATTCCTCAAGCTCTTCGAGTATGTCACTTACTATTCCGTCTAGCTTTGACTTGGAGCCATGCTGATGGCCGTAAAAAGACTGCAGTAGGAATGCCGTTATAGAATCCTTCATGGTGAGAAAATCAGTAGCTATGAAAGAGAGCACGTGTGTCCTCAGAACAGGCATGACCCCCAGCTGCGAATAAACTGGATCAAGATCTGCAAGTATGTATCTGTTGAAAAGATCCTTCGCCTCTTCATTGTTTTTGCCGATGAGCAATGCGCGCCCGTACGTGTCATATCCGGGCCGGCCTGCCCTGCCGAACAGCTGCACAACTTCATTAACTCCTATTCGCGCCATGCCTCCATCGCTGTACCGCGTAATGTCTCGCACTACTACCGTATGTGCTGGGGTGTTAACGCCTAATCCTAATGTAGTGGTGGCACATACGGCCTTTATCACCCCTCTCTTGAAATAATCCTCAACTATAGAGCGCTGCGCATTTGCAAGCCCCGCATGATGAAACGCAACTCCTGATTTAACATCCTTTGCAAGCTTCTCGCATTGCGTTGTAGGCCTTCCAAGCGCCGAAAGTATCTCAGCACTCGCTTCATCAAGCGATATCCTCTCTTCTGGAGTAAGGAATTTTTTCACGTACTCTGCAAGGCGCTCGGCACCTGCTTCTGTGTTGCGTTTTGTAGAATAAAAAAGCAGCGCCTGCTTCTTCTTGTTAAGTGTGTCCTGTACTATCCGGACCTCTGGCAGGCTTGCGCTTCCTGACATAATCTCCTCCCTATCGCCGAAGTTTATGGTGTTTTTGACTGCAACTCCCTTTTCCAGAGGCACCGGTCTGAAATCGCTGGTTACAAGTGCGGCACCAAGCCATCCAGCGAGCTCATCCGCATTCCCTATAGTTGCACTGAGTCCTATTATCTGTGCTTCTGGTATAAGTTTCCTAAGCCGTGTTATAAGGACCTCAAGTGTCGGACCGCGGCCATACTCGCCAAGCATATGCAGTTCGTCTATTATTATGCATCCAACAGAATCAAGCCACGGAATTCCATGCCTTATAAGGCTGTCGAGTTTTTCAGTGGAAACAAATATGATATCGTATTTGTCAAGCCAATTGTCAAGCGAGTCGAGATCGCCTATGGACATGGCAATCTTTATGTATTCATAATGCTGTTTCATCTCCGAGTACTTCTCGCTCACAAGTGCCCGCATGGGGGCTATGTACAGCGCCTTCTTCCTGTCCCACAAGACCGTTCGCATCATGGCCATTTCAGCTATAAACGTCTTACCGCTCGCAGTCGGCGCAGCGGCAAGTTCCGGGATGATGTTGGCATCCGGAGTCGATAGGGCGGAGATCTCTCCCAGCGCGCTACTTTCG
>DAHWQN010000002.1 GCA_027340645.1 Microcaldota archaeon | reverse complement strand
TGTGCCTGCCTATGCGGCACGAACCATATCTCAGCTTCCTCCTACCGCTGCGCTCTTCGCCGCGCTTTTAGGTTATAATCCTATGCAGACAATGCTTCCGCAGAACATAACCCAGGTAATTCCAAAGTCCAATTATACCACAATAACCGGCACTAACTTCTTCCCCAACCTTATAGCAAAGCCATTCAGCGATGGAATGCACTCTGTGCTAATAGTAGCTGCAATAATGGCAGGAATAGCGGCCATCGCCTCTGCACTTAGGGGCAGACACACAACCTGAATGTAGCTTAAGATAACAGACAAGGATCTTCTCAATACCTGACATCAGAGTAACTCATGTCACGTGAATCCTGCCCGCCATGAACTTCAGCTGCCAAGCCTCCTTCTCTTTTTGCTGCCTTTTAACAGGTAGTAAGCAACCACTATGATTATTATCACAATTATTATCGCAACAACAAGCAGAGTGCTGTTAGACTTCGGAATTGCAGAAGGTATTGTAGTTGTTGCGGCTGCAGTTGTTGAAACTGTTGTCTGCACTGTTGTAGATGAAGTTGTAGTAGTTGTTGTGGCAGGTGCCTGCAGAAGCGCAACGAATGGATCTCCAGGGACTGTGAAGCTCTCCGTACACGCAGTTGAATTGACAGTGAATGGAGTTATAGCAGACCACGTCCCTTTAGTATTGTAGATGTATGGTGCGATATTGGATGGGTTAATTGTGCAGTTATAGTGCAGTGTCACTGTCACGATGGTGTTTGGCGCACTCACGTTGTATGCGTTAACCACAGAATAGCCCGGTGGCAAGGTTAATTCATTTGCAGTATATGGTGTTACATACACGGCAATGTGTTCAGGGGTTGTGAAATTTGACTTTATCAGAAGCTTGACTCCGTACTTTGTAAAGTTCACTGTCTGGTTTGCGCCTCGGGACACGTTCACAGACACATTAGATGAGGAGGTATTTACAACGGACTTCGTCGTGGCTGCTGCTATTGTTGTTACAACAGTGGTAATCGGCACTGTAGTCACAGTTGTCTGCACTACGCCACCGCTGCCTCCGCTGCCTCCGCTGCTTGGGCTGCTCGGAGGTGTAAGCAGTGTTATTGCAATTGATGGATCTACAGCCATGTAATTTCCATTGCTAAGCGCATTGAACACAAGTGAGTAGTCAGCCGGGCTGCTTATGACTATAGTATTGGTGCCGCCTGTAATCGTGTTCTCGGATTGGCCATTCACAAATACGTTAGCAGGTAGCTGATTGCCAAATGTGATTATATTCGTAGTAAGTGTCATGGGAAACAGCGCACTTGAGTAGCCGCTCAGGCTGAAGCTTTGACCCTGATTCGTTAGTATCACGTTAGTTCCGTTGTTGAGATGCAGCGTCATGTTGATATATGGGAAGGAAGGCATTATGTTGAACATCTTTGACATAACCATCGGAGTATAGTTAGCATTGCCCATTGTCGAGAACTGGAATGAGAATCCCCCCGTAGAACTGGATGGTATCTGGAATTGAATGGAGTTTGTAACAACGCTGTTAGACCCTGAGCCTGGTGTAATAACACCGTTGGTGTTGACATATTCCAAACTGTTTCCGTTCTGCCATTGTAGGCTCGCTGATACCTGATTCCCAGGAGTGGTTATGCTGAACATCACATTGGATGGTATAGATCCGTTATAGAAGTAATTGGAGAATATTCCAACACTGGTCGGTTCATTTGCGGGTATGACGCCATTCATTGTGAATTGGCCATTGCCTGAATTGTAAGGCGGAATGCGTAACACGCTTACATCATTGGCGCCATAGTTAGCTACGTACATTAACGAGCCGTCTGGCGACGTGGTAACATAGTCTGGCTTTGCATTGCTACTGCTGCTCTCTATGTGCTGGCCTTCAATCTGGAACTGGAATGGATTGACTATTGAAATTGTGTTGGTGTTGTAATTTGTGACATATAGCCTTGGCGAGGCAGCATCAAATGCCATTGCGTAAGGACCGTTGAACGAGAATGGACCTCCTGGACCGTTACCTTGTGTTATGTTTGCTGCAATGCCAGGATGCGATGATGATGCGTTTATAACACCTATTTGATTGGCGCCGTACTCCGATATATATACATATCCGCAAGGGCATGCAACTATAGACTTAGGCTGAGATTTGCTTCCGAGATTTATAACATTGCCATTGCCGAAAACATCATTGAAGGTATTGAGATTTATCCCAATCACGTTGCCAGTACTTCCTGCGACGTAAAGTGTAGTGTTCAATTGGCTTCCGCTACCAGAGTTGCCAAAATATGTATCCATTGCAACAGGACTTACTATGTTTGCTGGCAGATTTATGCTGAACTGCTGGAAGCTTGATGTAATGCTGTTTGGTGGTATTATAATTGTAACTTGGTTTGTTAGCGAATCGGCAAATGCCATTGCTCCTCCATTCTGACTATTGAGGGTGTTCGGAGCTACTGCTACTGCGACTGGACCCTTGCCGCTCAACGATAGGTTCTGCATTACCTCTTTTATCGCAGTATTTATTACAGATATCGAGTTGGATCCTAAATTCACAGTGCCGACAATAGTTGGCGCGGTTGCCATCATCTCGCCAGGCGGCGAGACTAAACTTTCAGGTCCTGTTCCGATAGGGATTGTTGCTTGTACACTGTATATCTGCCCGGTGCCGCTGATTATATTTGATGGAAATACATTAACCAGAGAAAGCGTGCTATCACTGTAACTGGTTATAAATGCAAGGAAGCCGCTAGGAGAGAGATACTGCAATGTAGGCGTGCCAGGCATTATGCCAAGGAACGCAGGTATCAGAATATTCATGCAGGGCATAGATCCGCAGGTTCCTGTGCCTGGAGTCACAAAGCTCATTGTGTTGCCTGTGCTGTCCTGCACTATAGCATTAAATTCCCAACCAGCAAAGATGACATTCTGCGTCACTGCATTGTTTGAATCAAAGCTGTTTGTCGCACCAATAAGGTTTGTAGATATATAAGATGAACCGCTTGTGCTATATGTTACGCCATTGAATGTGATTTGCAAGGTATTGTATGAATATGCATTTACTGTGAATGAGAGAAAGTTTCCCGTTGCACCACCTTGCCCAGACCAAGGATCACTTCCTAGATTTACAGAGACGCTATTCCAAGTTCCTGACCAGCCACTCGCCATCGGCTCTGATGTGCCAGAAAGTGGTACTACACATGCAGGAGGAGTGCCTTGTCCATTTGGAAGCCTGCACCATACCAATGTTGCAGTATAAGGGCCCATATTTATTGTATTTGTTGGGCTCGATACATCATAGTTTGTAATAGCTACATTCATTGTGGTGCTCTGTCCGTACGAGAACGAGTGTGGACCGAAACTGCTTTGTCCGCATGCAACCATTATGTTATATGGATGTTGGCATCCTCCACCACCTGAGCCGCTGGCCACAGCAAACGGAATCTGGAGCGCAAGAAGCGCCATTACCACAAACGTCAATGAGATTATACCCCTAGCATTATTCACACATAACACCCATACCAATATCAGTAGATACTTCTTGTATGTAAAGGTTTATAGGTTTTTTGCATCGGCCACAAACTCCGTTCAAGTCAATAAGATGAGAAGATTAAGAAAAGGAATGTACACATTCTCCTATGATGAAGCAGTGGCAGGCTTTGCCTTCCCACCGTTTTATTATGGGTTGCAGTATGCACTTACAATACACAGGTTCTGGACCCAGATGTCCAGTCCTGTGATAATAACAACGACCAAAGCCGTTCCTGGAGTTCTGGAGTCTATGAGCGTCAGTGTCACAGTGAGAAGGATATCGAAGGATATGTTTTTCGGATTTGAGTACATTAAGTACTCTGGAATTTTTGTACCTGTTTCAGACCTTGAAAAAACACTGGTTGACATGGTTTACTATGGCATTGGCTTGGACAATGCCGAAGTTCGCGAACTCGTTAGAAAGGCAAACAAAGCAAAGCTGAATAGCTATGCTAAAAAGGCAGGAATGAATGCCGAAAGGCTCGGCATTCATTGAGCATGTGCCTTTTACAGATCAGTTCTTCTTGTTCTTGCGCTTCTTGCCTGCTACCAGGAACCACCAAAGCAGCCCGATAATTATCAGCAATATTATCAGTAGTGCCAGCCAAAGTAGCCACGATGGAATTCCTGATGCCGTAGGCAGTGCCGGCGTAGTAACATTGAGTGTGTTTGCAGGCAACACCGTTGTTGCAGGTGCCACAGTTGTTACAGTTGTAGTTGTGGTAGGCTTCACAGTATTTGAAGGCACATTGGTGTTTGTATTCGTCTTATTTGTAGTGTTTGCAGGCTTAAGAGGTGTTATGGTAGTTACAACTGTCGTTGTTTGTATTACACCGCCCGTGTTTCCGCCGCCGCCTCCACCGCCGGTAGGACCCGATGATGTAGGTGATGTCACGCTGAATGATACAGGGTTGCTGTATGCCTCTTCACCGACAGCATCGATTACATTTACACCATATGTAAATGTGCCAGTAGCTGATGTTGATGGCGAGTATGTGAAAGAAGTTGCGCCGGTTATTGCCGTGTTAGTTGCACCTGATATCGTGTACCACTGGTATGTGTATGGAGAAGTGCCACCATTCACAGTCGCGGTGAGCGTTTCTGTGCCACCAGTTGTCACTGATGACGAGCTGTTAGATGCTGATACCGTAGGATCATTGTTCACAGTTATTACTACGCTGTTTGAAACTATAGGATACTCGAGTGGATATACCATTATTCCGCTTACAGTATACGTTACGCTCCCGGTGGAAGTTGGCGTGTTGGCATCTGCAAATCCAAGCGGCATGCTGCTTTCTTCTACTTCGCTTCCAGAGCTTATTGTGTTGCCGTTCGATCCTCTGATCGTAAGAACTGAAAACTGGTCCTTGCCATTACTCAGGCTCATGATATCATTCACTGTGAGTGATACCGGTTGACCAAGGTCTATCTGCATAGTGTTGGATGTTATGACAACACCATTGTATGGTATCGCGTTGAATGGGACGTTTGCAGTGTATGCGATGTCATTTGGTGAGTTGCTGTCAGTCACTTCAACCTGTGCAAGATAGTTGCCTGGTGCCATAATCCTATAGGTGTTTGGTTGTGAAGAAGTACTCGATGTCAAGCTGTTGCTTATCAACGCACCTGATATTGCATTGTATACAAGATTGTTGTAAGTGTATGGTGATATTCCTCCTGAAGGAGTTACTGTGTATCCAACATTTTGGCCAACATATGGTGTGCTTGGGCTAATTGATAACGTTGCACTAAGTGGCAGAACTGGGCCAAACGATACTGAAGGCATTTGGCCATTTGGCGGGTAGACTCTTGTCCTGAGCCAGTATACTGACTGAGGAAGCGAATTTTCATTGTTCGCAGGATTTGTTCCTGGTGAGAATGCGAATGCCACAGCAGCAGTGGGAGAGGTTATCCCATTCATATACCCTACTGAGTCATAGTTGATCATTCCGTTGTAGGATGCGCCAGAGCTAGGTATTGCTATTGAATACACTTTGTTTACATCCTGTTCTGTGTAAGATGTTGAAACTGATGTGCTTCCATATCTAAGCGAAAGAGTTGGAGTTCCTCCTGACGTCGAAGCACCAGATTCAAATGTATAAAGCATTGAGTTGCAGTTGAATTCGTATAATGGCATTGGATATCCAAGGCCAGGGGATGCGCAGTAGGTGGGATTTGCTGTTCCCTGTGAGAGAAGTCCGGCTATGCTGCCTGCAGACTGGTTGTTGTACATGTTGCCATACCACTCTATTATGTTGCCAGGAGACATGCTTGATACAGGATTTTCATAAATGCCCTCTCCGCCGCCTGTGCCTGTTGAGACTACTACAGTATTGTCAGTATTGAATGTTATGAGGGTGTTTCCCTGTGTTGAATCCTCAGCCATTGTGTTTGACCAACCTGACGGCAGACTAGACATACTGCCTCCGAACGCTTGGTAGTATGAGAAAACCTTTAATCCTGTATCGTACAGTCCATAATTAGAGGACAGATTTGGTGCCTCTCCTACACCAGTTGCCTTGTCGAACAGATTTGTTACTGTGCTTGCAAAACCCATGTAAATAATATTTCCATTTGCACTTACGCCATTTAGGTTGAGCCAGTATACTGCATTGCTTGAAGTGTAACTTTCAAGCCAAGATGGTATTATCTGGCCATTTGGATAGAAGAATTCGACATTTTGCATATTAGTATTAATATAGGTAGAATATTGGCTAGGACTAAAAGAAACCATTTGCTGGAAAGATCCGCTTATTGTGCTTGTAGTGATGATATTGACAGGAACATATGCAATTATGCCGCTAGGTAGAGTTACCGTAGCTGCTGATGCTGTTCCTACATTCATCAATGCTATTACAGCAAACATTCCCAAAAGTCCAAAAGTCCATCTATAATTCATTCAACCAACTACAAAAATGTCTTTTCCATCATGAGTCCGCGCCTCCACGCAACAGACCCAATAATAGGTATATTTTTATATATTTTTCACGTATATATACCTTTGCTTTTTTTGAAGTTGTGTACGATCCTGAAATAGGTTCCTCACGACAAGACTTACCACAAACAAGGGAAATGGCCTTTTTGTGCTATACCCACCACAGGGGGCAGGCTTGCTACATCCTTAGAATTTCCTTTGTCTTCAATGCTGCTTTTGCGTCTTGCCTTTTGCACTTCCTGCTGGGCTGAACTCGGCAACCTTGCGCCACCAACTGACTCGCTTTTCCAGGCAGTAGTCAACAGACAGCCTGCTCGGTCCGTAGCCTGCATTTATGAGTATGAGCGCAGCAAACACAATTGCGTATATTATTCCTGTGCCTATGTCTGTAGAGCCGGAACCGTACGGCCCGCCGAATGCTTCAGGCACTGCCCATATGAATAAGCTGAGCACCATGCCCAGGACATAGGTTGTTTTCTTCATGAAACCCAGGACTAGTGCAATGCCTAGGAGTATTTCCAATGTTCCGATCAGCTCCACCCAGAATATGGGATTCTGGATTGCCATGCCATACCAGAGACTGAACCATGGAGCAAGCGCAGGGAGACTCTGACCTGCGGATTGTATTGATTGAACAACGGTATCTGCAGTTCCGGGCATGAATTTAAATGAGCCGTCTATCATCCAGATTATCCCGAATATAACTGCTAAAACAACAACAAGGTTTGCCCTATTCCTGAATATCCAGCTGTTTCCCATTTTTACACCTATGAGTTTTTGCGTATTGACGCCATGCCATGATAGTAACCTCACAAACTTATTAGCCTTTTGCGCACATATATCTGCGATGCTATGGTAGATCAGTTCAAGCGTGATAAACTCGATAGGCTGAAGAAGCTTGGAATAGATACATATCCTTACACGTACAGCCAGACGGAACATGCACACGAGATAACATCGGATTTCAAAAAATATGAGGGAGTTGTTGTAAACGTTGCAGGAAGGATAATGGGCTTCAGGAAGATGGGTGGCCTTTACTTCCTTGACCTGCTTGACGCAAGCGGAAAGGTGCAGGTGCTTGTGAAGAGGGATTCAGTAGATGGAAAGTATCTGGAGATAATAGAGCTAACCGATGTCGGCGACGTGGTTGGCGTGAAGGGCAAGGTGATCAAGACAGTGCGCGGAGAGATAAGCGTAGAGGCTTCCGAAGTAGCTATGCTTGCGAAATCCCTAAGGACATTGCCGGAGAAGTTCCATGGATTGACAGACACAGAACAGAGGTATAGAAAGAGGTACATGGACTTGATGGTCAATCCGAAGGTGCGTGAATTTTTCATTACACGCTCCAAGCTGTTGCGCATGATGCGCGAGTTCCTGGACTCGCGGGGTTATATAGAATTTGAGACGCCGGTGCTGCAGCCTGTATACGGAGGCGCAAATGCAAAGCCTTTCGTGACAAGGCACAATGCACTGGACGCGGATATGTTTCTCAGGGTAGCGGACGAACTGTACCTTAAAAAGCTGATAATAGGCGGCTTCGAGAAGGTGTATGAGGTATCAAAAGACTTCAGGAACGAGGACATAGACTCGACGCACAACCCGGAATTTACGCAGATAGAGTGCTATGAAGCCTACAAAGATTATGAGGACTACATGCGCATGGTTGAGGAGATGCTCAGCGGCATAGTCAAGAAATTGTTCGGCAGCTACAAAATAAGGTGGCAGGGCAATGACATAGACTTCACTCCGCCATTCAAGAGATTGTACTGGGTTAAGGAACTGAAGAAGCTTGCAGATATAGACGTGTCCGAACTGACCAATAAGGATGCAGCACAGGTAGCGAAGAAGGAGAACCTTGACGTAGAGATAAAGAACAACATGCATGTTGCTGATGCGCTTTTCGACAAGTACTTCAAGCAGAAGCTTATGGATCCTACTTTTGTGGTAGACTTTCCATCTTATATGTGCCCCCTTACAAAGGACAAGAGGGGCAACAATAAGCTCAGCGAGAAGTTCGAGCTTTACATCGCAGGATTCGAGACTATGAACTGCTACTCGGAGCTTACCGACCCGATAGAGCAACGGAAAAAGTTCGAGGAGCAGGAGAAAGAGCGCAAGCGAGGCGATGAAGAGGCGCCGCCTTCAGACGAGGATTTCTTGGAGGCGATTGAATTCGGCATGCCTCCTACAGCGGGAATAGGAATGGCCATAGACAGGTTGTCTATGGTGCTCACTGACAATGTTTCGCTGAAGGAAGTGATTGCCTTCCCGGCAATGCGGCCGGAGAAACAGAAGAGCAGGCAGGACTAGCGCTTATATGCGCCTGCGCTTGCTTTTTTTCTTAATGGCTGCGCCTGCGGCCTCAGCCTGGGCCATTCTTTTCCACAACTCGTTGTTCTGCTGTGCATCAGGTATGGTGCGCGCAGTTTCTGGAGAGTCCCTTGCAGTCAATTTCAGGACTATGCCGAGATGTGTATCTTCGTTGGATTTTCTGCCGTGTGGTGTTGCGTGTTGTTCTTCTGTCATTTTGTCACCTTTTTAGACTACCCCTTTGTTGTGATAATGTTATAAAGCTTCAAAATTTTGAAAGGTAGTGGAGTATATCTTTGTAAAAATATGTATTTTGATGATTTAATTGAATAACGATTGTTATAATAATGGTGTAAATATGAATGGAAATAGATTTATGGTAAGATCGGGTGTTCATCTAATTTTTAGGAAAAATGGTAAGATATTATTGCTTAAAAGACGTGATACAGGTTACGACGATGATAGATTTGGTCTCGTTGCGGGACATTTAGATGAAGGTGAAACACTAACACAAACCGCTATAAGAGAGGCTAATGAAGAAGTAGGGGTATCTATTAAATCGGAAGACCTGCGTGCTGTTCATTTCCTAAATTCGATTGACGATAAGAATAATGAATATGTATCAGTGTTTTTTGTTATTGATAGATGGATTGATGAACCTAAAAATATGGAACCGGAAAAATGTAGTGAGATGATATGGGTAGAAGAAAATAAATTACCAGAAAATATATCCCCCTTGGTAAAACACGTAATAAATAAAATTAAGGATGGAGATATATACAGTGAATTTGGCTGGTAAGAGTTCAGGCTATACAAATTGTAATTTACCTTTAACACTGCCACAAAAAAGTAAGGTTTAAATAGTGAAAGGAATAAATAGTAAGCTGCATAAGTTTAAATCTTGAGAGGTACAATTAATAGAAAACTGCCAGGGTGGCAGAATCCGGTAACGCGTACGCCTGGAAACACGTTCCCGGAAGCGTATGGCTCTTCGAGCCGTCTGGGTTCAAAATAAACCTTTGGTTTATGAAAATCCCAGCCCTGGCGTTTTGTCATATTTACATGGTGCATTAATGGCTGAAAAGGATCGTAAGGATAAGGAGCATAAGACGGCAAAGGTAGAGGTCAGCATAATCCGCATGGCCGGTCGTGACATCAATGGCAATTACAACGTTGTACGCGGGCTGATGCAGATAAAGGGCATCGGCTACAACATGGCGAGGGCTATAGCAAAGGGCTACAGCAGCGCAAACAAGATTCCGGAGGACACTAAGATTGGCGCTCTGTCAGATGAGCAGATAGCGAAGCTTGAGGCATTGATAAAGGAGCCTGCGAAGTCAGGGATGCCGGTATACATGCTTAACAGGCGCAAGGATCCTGAAACTGGCGAGGACATGCATATAGCTGGGACAGACCTTATAGTGAAGATAAGGCAGGATGTGGATCTTGGAATAAGGACACAGACATGGGTAGGCTCAAGGCATCAATACGGCCAGAGAGTAAGGGGCCAGAGGACCAGGAACACTGGAAGGACGGGCACTACGATTGGAGTGATGAAGAAGTCAGTGATGCCGGCACCAACAGCAGGCAAGGAATCCAAGGGACCGAAGGGCGCTAAGGAAGGCAAAGAGGCTCCTGCAGCAGGAACTGCGCCGGCAGCTGCACCGGCGGCACCGGCAAAAGATGACAAGAAGTGATTGATTGGGCTCTCCTAAAAGAACAAGAAAGAAGTATGAAAGACCATCGGCTATGTGGAACAAGCAGCGCATTGAAGAAGAGCATAAGCTGCGCGATGATTATGGCCTGAAGAACCTTAGCGAGCTGTGGAAAGCTGCAAGCGAGATACGGCGCATAAGAAGACATATACGAGACGTATTGTCAGGCAACCTGAGCGATAGCGTGGGAAGGGACATAATAGCAAGGCTTGCAAAAGAGGGCATAGTCGGCGAGAATGCAACATTTGACGATATACTAGTTATAAAGCCGGAGTCTGTGCTGGAGCGCAGACTTCAGACAGTTGTGTACAGGAAGGGACTCGCGAAGACGTTAAAGCAGTCAAGGCAGCTTATTGCACACGGATTCATAGCGATAAACGGAAGGAGGGTCAAGAGCCCCGGATATATAGTCAAGAAGTTGGATGAAGGCGTAATATCTTATTACAAACCGATAAAGATAGAGTTCGAGCAGCAGGCACCTGCCGCTCCAAGACCTCCAGCAAACGTTGAAGCTCCAACAGACAGCGGCAACAAAGGCGATGAACCAAGTGAGTGATTAAATGGCTAAAGCTAAAAAGGCAGAAAAACCTAAAAGCGCTGAGAAATCAAAGCAGCAGCAGGGAGAACAGCAGAAGGCAAAGAAGGGGGACGTGACTTATGAAGCAGCAGTAGCAGCAGCGCAGGAAAAGTACAAACAAAAGGGCATACGCTGGGGAGTCGCACACATCTACTCTAGCAAGAACAATACAATAATAACGCTTACAGACTTGTCTGGCGCAGAAACCATAGCAATAGGAAGCGGAGGCATGGTAGTTGACACGGATCATGAAGAGGGATCGCCTTACGCTGCAACTCAAGCGGCGTACAAGGTCGCCGCAATAGCTATAGAAAAAGGCGTCACGCACATAAACATAAAGATACGCGCACCTGGAGGACACAACTCCAAGACACCCGGGCATGGTGCTCAGGCCATAGTCAGGGCCCTTGCTCGTTCCGGTTTTAGGATAGGAAGCATAGAGGACGTAACTCCTATGCCTACAGACACTACAAAGAGGCCCGGCGGGCGCCGCGGAAGAAGAGTATGAGTCCGATGCGCGGTAGCGCTCCTGCCTCGTGTGTTGGTTTCATACTTGTGAAGGATGGAGCGTTCCTCACTGAGAAAAGGCGCATGGACGATGACACTGATCCTGGAATGGTAGAGATACCTGGCGGCCATGTTGAAGATTTGGAGAGCCTCGATGATGCACTGGTGAGGGAGTGCTTGGAGGAGCTCGGGATTGTCCCCACTGAATACAAACATTTATGCAGGAAACTGCACAAAGCGACTTCAGAGATGCAGAATATCGATTACTACGTTGTGACGGGATGGTCTGGCAGCGTCGTTGGCACTGAAGCAGAATCTTATAAGTGGCTCATGTTTAAGCAGATTGGTGAGCTTGACCTTCCAGTCGATAGGGATGCAGTTGCTCTGGCAATCAAAACAGTATCTGAGTAATTGCCCTGCCTGTTTTTTCGCTACAGGAATAATAAAAGCTTTGCTACAAATGTGAGCACTACAGACACAAAGAAGTTGTCATCTAGAGGAATAGGAAGGCTCTCTGCGAATGCCGCAAGAAGCGCTACAGGGATTGAAAGATAGGGCATGAATGGCAGGGATATTGCAAGGACTACGACAAAGTAAGCCGCAGTGCCGACGACCGACTTCCTCTTGTTGTATGGCAGCTTGGCCTTCCCAAAATGAACGCCTACGAGTGTGGAGAGTGAATCTGCTATGAATATTGCTGAAAATACTACTACTGCCTGAGTGTAGCCAAGAAATCCAGCTGCGAATATTGCCCCGACTCCGAGCCAGAATGCCCCATGCCCGAAATCGTATCCCGCGCGTTCAAGTGCTGTGAGTATTCCCATATATTTTCCTTTTGATGATATGATAATGTTGCTTATGGCCATTCCTGCAATAAAGACCAGGAGCAGAATTACAGAGGCGTAAATCGTCTGTAGCAAAAGGAATATGCCTATGAAGAATAAACCTGCGAATATCTGGAACGCATTGCGCAGATTCTCAGTGGGCTTGCGCACCTCTTTCAGCTCTGAACGTTTGTACATCCGAGGCGAGCTTATCGCACCTATAGCAACTGACTGCAGCAAGACTGATATGGCAACACCATTAGATAATGCTGCGGCGAAGTAAAGAAGCGCAATTACCAGGAACACGTTGCCGCGCATGCTTCCGAATGACGATACGGCGAGGTTTAGGATTATAACTCCTGAAAGCAGTGCGTCTGTTGTATTTGCATAACCCTCATAGTTGAATAGCGCCCAGGACACTATAAGGAATGCCATAAACATAAGAATGTCGCGGTTGTCCTTGCTTTCGTAGAGCTTGAAGAGTGATAGTACAAGCGCCGTGGCATAGAGCGCAATGAGATAATATTCCATGCGGGTCTGAGATATCTTAGAAATAAAGTTTTATTAATGTGGCGTAAACGCCGTCAGGGATTCTGGCAGAAATAGAAACCTTATTATCCTTTGCCGAAGTAGGTGACATCCTCGCATTTTTGTAAACTGTGTTGCTCATGCCACGTATATTATGAGCATTGCAAGAACGAAGAAACCTGCGATCAGCGTGGGTATGAGGCGCTTGCCCGTACGTATGACCTCGCGGCTTATCTTCATCATCATCTCGTCGCTGCCTCTGCCCCATACCTTGAAGTTATGAACTATTACTTTCGAGTATGACACCCGTGCCGGCTCCATGTTCTCCAGCGCCTTTGATATCAGATCGTCAACCTGGCCCAGTATTGATGACGGCTTCGTCTTTCTTCCGAGCACATTGCTTACAGGAAGCCCTAGCGTATTAACAGAATGGGTATCTGTTGTGTACACTTCAGAGTCAATGCCGAATCTTTCCTTTATGTGGTCTATTACACTTGCGCGAAAACTTGGGAGCATGTTGTTAGAATCGAAATAGACCATGCAGAACCGTTTCCTTCCGAAGCCGAATACGCCTACGCTCATATGGCCCTTTCCTATATCCTCGCCGTGGGTTTTCGGATCGGGAACGGTTGAAGCGCATCCGAAGCTCAATGGCTTGGGACGTACTGCGGCAGCTGCACTTGCAGCAGAGGATATTGCACTGCCGTACATGCCTATATACTTGCTGCCTTTCTGTATCCCCTTGAGCTCGCCTGCCGGAGCCGACTCGAACCTTGAATTGTGTGCATCTATGCCTATCACATTCCTAAAATATTTAGTTGCGATACGTGTGAACTCTTCTCCTATCTCTCGGTCTATGTCCTCGGTTATTGTAGGGGCCTTTGTGAGCGTCAAAATGCATGTATCGTCAAGAGCCATTGCAATTGCAGAGCATGGTCCGGACATCGCCTTGGAGATCGAACCGTATGACACTGAAGGGGCATGCATTGACTTGAGCCTGCGCTCTATAGCATATGACACAGACGGTATCTGGCTGCTGCTTATTGGATTGTCCTCTATATTTACAAAGCCATGCAGTATGAATGGTGTCATCCCTGCCCTTGATATCCTGGCGCCTATCTGCTCTGTAGCAACTGCGCCTCCAAGGCCGCTTATTGGGCCGTAATGCATATCCGGCCTGGCGAACACTGCCTTTGTGGAGCTCTTGCCACGGATAGATAGAACATCGATGTTTAAATCGCGTTTCACACCTGAACCTTCAAGTACATCGTGCCTTATGCTTGCATCATACAGCCACTGGTGTATTAATCCGGACATTAGCTCAACTCCGGAGAAGTTGAACTGGCGTTTGGAAGGGCGGTCCATGAAGTAGAGTATGGAGTAGCCGCATAATACAAAGACGGCCATTCCTGCCCAGAGCTTTATTAAAAGTACGTTAACAGGTAAATGGAGTGACAGAAGAAAAGGGCTTGCAGGCAGATACAGGAACATGTTCAGCATTGGATGCACTGCTGCGGTGAGTACCTGGCTCCTGCGCTGGTTAAGGACGATTCTGTTCATCATAAACCAATAGCCGTATACTAAGACATTGCCCAGCAAGAATACAGTGTACACAACTACATAATTATTAGTAAGGCCGAAGAGTGCAGCCATCATTATCAGGAGAATAGCGTATAGTACTGTTATCGGAAGAACAGCTATGAATGCGTGCTTCAGCTTCAGGCGGAGATTCATTGCCTTGACAAGCAGCGCCATAAGTATTGCAGGAAGTGCGACTACTACAATTCCTGCACTCGCGCCGTACGCCATTATGTAGTATATGCTGTCGTCTATTGAGGTATAATGTATGAGCAGCTCTGCTGCTATGCCGGTTAATGCGCCTATTACCACAAGGAGTATAGTGAGATACTGCGCTTTCGGCGCATCAATTCCGAAGTATCGGGTATAGTGGGTTACATCCCTTTTTCCGTCAGGCATTGAAACACTTTACTTTCCGAAGCGCCTTTGACGCCTGTTATAGTCTAGAAGTGCGGCGTGCAGATCCCTCTTTGTGAAGTCAGGCCATAGTTTCTTCGAGAAATGAAGCTCCGAGTAACTTGTCTGCCATGGCAGTAATCCCGAGAGCCTCTGTTCTCCAGAGGTGCGTATTACAAGATCTATGTCTGGAATTGCGCTCGTAAGCAGATAGTTCTTGAAAAACTCGTTGTTTAATGATGATATTTTTCTGGCGGTCCTTGCAAATGACTTTGCCGCGTGCAGGATATCATCCTTTCCGCCATACCCAAGCAGCATGTTTACAGTGCGTTCGGTGTAGCCTTTTGTCTGGTTCTCGACATTTTGCAGCGCCTGAAGAAGATCCTTTGGGAGAAGGGCCTTGTTTCCTATTACCCTGAGTCTTGTCTTATTTTTATGCAGCCTCGCGAGTATACCCCTGTCTTTGGCCATGTTCTTGTATATCCTGAACAATGCCTTTACCTCGGAAGACTCCCTGGAGAAGTTCTCTGTTGAGAACGCCCATACGGATATGCTGCGTATTCCGTACTCCCTGCACCATTCAGTGAAGTCGATGAACTTGTTTACGCCGAGACTGTATCCGTTGAATATGGACAATGCATGAGACTTTGCCCAGCGCCTGTTGCCATCAGGTATAAGTGCTATTGCCTTTGGTACGTTCTTTATTGCCATTTGAATCCTCGCGACTTTGAATAAATTTATAGTATTATACCCTTAAATACATTTATAAAGGAAACGCTGGAGATGTGAATATGCAGAAAGACGAGGATGTGATGCTGAGAAGCAGCATACGCGACATACCTGATTATCCAAAGAAGGGCATAATGTTCAAAGACTTGACTCCGCTACTGAAAGACAAGAAGGCATTCAAGGCGTGCGTAGACCAGCTTATTAGAAGCGTGTCCGGCATTTCATTTGACTACGTGCTTGGAATAGAGGCAAGGGGATTCATACTGGGCGGAGCCGTTGCGTACAGGCTCGGAAAGGGTTTCATACCTGCAAGGAAGAAGGGCAAGCTGCCATACAAAGTTGTTACCCAGGAATATGAGCTGGAGTATGGAACAGCAGCGTTGGATATGCACATAGATGCAATAGAGAAGGGAAGCAAAGTACTCGTGATAGATGACCTTCTTGCCACAGGCGGAACCGCGCTGGCAGCCGCAAAACTCGTGGAGATGGAACAGGGTACTGTGTCTGGCATTGCATTCATTGTGGAGCTTGAGGCTCTGAAAGGCAGGGACAAGTTAAAGGACTACAGAATAATTTCACTGCTGAAATATTGAGTGCTTCAGATTCTGCAAAATCAAAATGGGATCATGGAAATGTCAAAGCGCGATACAATACTGATACTTGATTTCGGCGGTCAGTACACGCACCTCATCGGCAGGAATGTACGCGAAAATAACGTGTATTCGGAGATAATGCCTTTTGATATAACAGCAGATAAGATAACGGAGATCGGCTCGGTATCAAACATCAAGGGCATAATACTATCTGGAGGTCCAGACAGCGTATATGACAAGGACTCTCCGAAGATGGATCCGGGTATACTCAAACTCGGCATACCTGTCCTGGGCCTGTGCTACGGCCATCAGCTTATAGCTCATATGTCGGATGGAAAGGTGATTCGCGCTGCGAAAAAGGAGTATGGCGATACTGAAGCGTATATTGACAAACCAGAAAGCATACTTCACGGACTGCACCACGAGGAAAAGGTGTGGATGAGCCATGGCGATACTGTGTCGTCACTATCTAAGGACTGGGAGGTGCTGGCACACACCGATAATACGCCAGTCGCTGCATTCAGGCACAAGACAATGCAGATATATGGCCTGCAGTGGCACCCCGAAGTTGTCCAGACAGAGCACGGCGCGCAGATAATCAAGAACTTCATATTTGACGAATGCAAATGCGAACGCAACTGGAGGATGACAGGTTTCGTTGAAGACTCTATGTCTGAGATACGCAGGACTATCAGAGGCAAGGCCATAGTGGCATTGAGTGGAGGCGTTGATTCCAGCGTTGCTGCTGCGCTTATTACCAAGGCCATAGGAGGCCATAATCTTGTTGCTGTGTATGTTGATACCGGACTTATGCGAGATGGAGAAACAGAACAGATACGCAGTACATTCACTACGCTCGGGACTGACCTAAGAGTAATAAATGCTGAGGACAGGTTTCTTGAGGCACTTGATGGTGTTGAAGATCCCGAACAGAAGAGGATGATTATAGGTAAGATGTTCGCCACAGTCTTCGAGGAGCAGGCTGCCCTTTCAGGCGTAGAGTACCTTGTCCAGGGAACAATATATCCGGATCGCGTTGAATCCGGAAGCAGCGGAAAGTCTGCATTGATAAAAACGCATCACAATGTTGGTGGACTTCCGAAGGACCTTAAGTTCAAGGCCGTTGTCGAGCCCTTGAGGGATTTGTACAAGGACGAAGTAAGGAAGGTCGCAAAGGAGCTCGGACTTCCAGAATCGATAATAAACAGGCAGCCATTTCCAGGCCCAGGACTCGCCGTCAGGATCATAGGCAGCGTCACAAAAGAAAAACTTGAAATAGTACGCCATGCTGACCATATTGTAACTAAGGAGATAGATGGGTCTGGAATGGCTGAAGGCCTATGGCAGTACTTTGCTGTTCTGACAAGCACAAAGACCACAGGCGTCAAGGGCGATGGCCGTGCTTACGGCTATCTCGTAAGCTTCAGGGCCCTTGTCAGCCGTGAGGCAATGACCGCAAAATTCGCTGAGCTGCCATGGAATCTTGTTCGTAGAATATCAACACGCATAACAAACGAGATTCCCGAAGTAGTCAGGGTGGCATACGATGTCACCGACAAGCCGCCGGCTACAGTAGAGTGGGAGTAGTCTCATCTTCAGATTTTGGCGGAAACTGTTGACTTTAATAAATGTTTATCGCAAATATTATAGGTGTTTCAATCAATAAAATAGACCCGAGGAAGGCATTGTTCAAAAAGAGCGAGGAAGTGGGTTACGGCAGTATACGCGGCTATGATTTCTCTGAAGAGTTCGACGCTGAGAGATTCTTCGATGCATTTAATGACATGGGTTTTCAGGCAACAAACCTTGGAAAGGCGATAGAGCTCGTAAGGAAGATGCGCAAAGAGAAGGCAATGATATTCTTCGGCTTCACATCCAACGTTTCAACAAGCGGCATGAGAGACATTGTGAGTTATCTTGTTCGCAACAAGCTTGTACACTTCCTTGTCACTACAACGGGTGGTCTCGAGGAGGATGTTATCAAGACGCACGGAGATTTCCTGCACGGCTCCTTTGACACCGACGGGGCATACCTTCGCGAGAAGGGAGTCAACAGGTCTGGAAACATATTCGTGCCGAACGAACGCTACATATGGTTCGAGAAGTTCATGAAAGGGCCGTTGGAAAGCGCATACGAGGATCAGAAAAAAACAGGGAAGGTATGCGACAGTGTAGAGTTTGTTAAGAAGATGGGCGAGGCGCTTGAACATGAAAAGAACAAAGAGCAAAGCTTTACGTACTGGGCTTACAAGAATAACATACCTTTATTGTGCGTGCCTCTAGCAGACGGTGCTATAGGCGACCATATTTATTTCTTCAGGAAGGAGCATAAGGACTTCGGAATAGACCTGACGCATGAAGTAGAATTGCTATATGATACTGTGCTCAATGCGGACAGGACAGGCGCAATAATAATAGGGGGCAGTGTGCCTAAACACCATATAATGAATGCGATGATGCTGCGTGAAGGTGCTGACTTTACCGTTTATCTGAATACAGGGCATGAGGAAGAGGGCAGCAATGCGGGCGCTAACCCAGATGAGGCTAAGAGCTGGGGCAAAGCCGTGGCAAAGAAAACGGATGTCAAGGTATGGGGTGAGGCATCGATAACATTCCCCATTCTGGTAGCTGCCGGGTTCAAGCTTTGACTGGAATCTTAGTATTGCGTTCAGACAAGCTTCAGTACATCGTATGCAGTTATTATACCAAGGAGCTGGCCCTTCTCCGTTACCAGAACTGATCCAGAGCCCTCGATTATTGGTTTGAGCACAGCCAAACTGGTTCCTTTGTCGACCTGCGGCAGCGAAGGAGACATTATAATACGGACCTTTATCGACTTTATGTTGTTTGGGTTTTTGGTTGCGATGTCCAATAAATCCTTCTGGTGTATTGTCCCAAGAATCATACGTGAATCGTCTATTACAGGTATATGCAGAAAGTCGTAATTTTTTATTATGTGTATCGCCTTTTCCACGCTATCGTCAGGCTTCAGAGCGGTGACGTTCCTGTGCATTATGCTAGATGCGGTGATAGCGAATGTTTTGAGTCTGCTTTCTGGCGAGCTGAGCTCCTCAAGCTTTTTCATAACTGAGTATACTACCGAGTAGCTTGGATTGAGCTTTTTTATATCGCCCTCTAGCCTTGCTATCATGCTCTGGCTCAGGCCGCATAGGTTTGCCAGCTCCTTCTGGCTCATGCCGAGTCCTTTTCTTGAAGTTCGTATTGTGTATGACACTGACTCGGGGCTCTCCGTCTTATTGTCCATATTACCAACAGTAATTTTTATCTATGTATTTATTATAGAAAGATAGCATTTATATACTTTGCTGGAACACAGAGTAGACAAAGATGATGACATGGCAAACATATCTGTAAACAGGCTTGACATAACGCCAGTAGGCATGCAGAACACTGAATATGTTGAAAGGAAAGGGATCGGACATCCGGATAGTCTTATAGATGGCATTGTAGACGCAACAAGCGTCGCCCTGTCAAAGCGTTATATTGAAGAGTTTGGGACGATACTGCACCATAATGTTGACAAGGGATTGGTCATAGGTGGTGCAGCAAGGGTGGGATTCGGGCATGGGGCAATAACCAAGCGCATAGAGGTCATAGTTACTGGAAGGGCTGCGCGCGGCACAAGCGGCAGGAAGATAGACGTGGATGAGATAGCGAAAGAAACAGCGGCAAAGTACCTGAAGGACAACACGCGCTTCCTGAACATTGATGATGAGGTCAGGATAGAATCCAGGATAGCGGATGGAAGTTCTGACCTTACCAGCATATTCGGCAGGGGTACTGGAGTACCTCTTGCAAACGACACTTCATTCGGGATAGGCTTTGCTCCATTCACTGATACGGAGCGCCTTGTTCTTGAAACTGAACACTTCCTTAACTCAAAAGATTACAAGAAGCGCATGCCGATGGTTGGTGAAGACGTGAAGGTTATGGGAATGCGCGAGAGCGGCAGCATATCGCTCACAGTAGCCATTGCCTTTGTGGCGCAGCACGTAAAAGACATAAATGCCTACAGAGAATACAAAATCAAGATTGCGCAGGATATTGTTAAGAACGCGAGGAAGATTACCCAGAAGAAGGTAAATGTGCATATTAATACTGGAGATCCTGAAGAGGGTGGGGACGTATACATAACCAAGACGGGTCTGAGCTGCGAATCAGGCGATGACGGCTCTGTTGGTAGAGGCAATAGGGTGAATGGACTTATTACGCCATTCAGACACATGAGCCTTGAGGCTGCAGCGGGAAAGAATCCAGTAAGCCACATAGGCAAGATATACAATATACTTGCTACCCAGCTCGCACAGCAGGTTGCACAGGAGTATTCTGAGATAAAGGAGTGCGATGTTGCAGTGCTTTCGCAGATAGGCAAGCCCATAAGCGAGCCACACAACCTGAACATGAACATAATAACGGGAAGGTCTGACTTCGAAAAGCTCAGCAGCAAGGCAAGATACGTAGCAGAGGGCTACCTTGAGAACATAGGCGAGTTTACGCACAACATAGCCCTTGGCAAGTACGGGACTTTCTGAATCAGGAGCCGCCTTCCCTTAACGCTGTTGCGATCTCGTCTAAAGTTTTCTCTTGACTTTTGAGAAATATATAGAATGACTTGTAGTTTATCGGCTTTAAAAGAAGCGGCCTCACCTCCAGCAAAAGCTGGCGTTCGTCGATATTTACAGGCGTAGACCTGCCTGCAAAGTTAGCCTTATATTTGTGGTACAGCCTGAATGATGATCTTATCTTCAGCAGGGCCTCTTTCTTGAGCGCTTCAGGACTTATACCAAACTTTTCATGAATAAGGTAAATGTCAATAAAGTCCCTCGCCTTTATGCCCTTTCTTGTAAGGATTGCCCTGATTTTCTCGCACAATATTTCTTTGACGTCATAAACCTCAAAAGGGATTCTTTTTTCGTAGTCCAATACTTCAGGAAACAATGCTTCGAGCTCTTTGTTGTGATTGTCAATGAGGCTTCTCAAGTTTTTTTTACGAGACTTGAAGAGCAGGAGCTCGACAAAATTTATCTGCATTTTGATAAATGCTTTACGTCCTGAGATTACAGAGGTATACCATAATTTGAATGTGCACATCTTATTGCTGCCGCCAAACTCCACATACTTCTTGTCCTCTTTTTCTGACTTGAAATCGAGATTCCTGCTCTTTGCAATTGTTTCGAGTATTCTTCCAATAGCAATTATGTGACGCGATAGCATCTGCCTGAGTCTTTTCTGTGAAGTTCCTGCAAATTCTTCCTGGTTCTTCCAGGTGAAGTCTATGTCTTCAGAAAACCTCTCATAATCCAGATATGCTTTACATAGACGGGTACCGCCTTTAAAAAGAAACTGTGAATGAAAATATAGGTTTTTTGATAAATCTAACAGAATAAGCTGCAGGACAATGTCTTTTTCTACCAGCTCTGCATTTTGTATCGAGTGCGTATCGCATATCTGTTCTATGAGCTCTCTATTCATGTAATTATCTCGGCGGCTATCTCAGCCACAGTATTAGGGTAGTCACGCGCATAACTGCTTATCTTAGCTTTGTAAGAGGGTCGCAGCCATTCAGACACGTCGAGCATTATCTTTTCCCTAGGAATGCTGTTGTACCGCCATAGGTATATGAAATCCAGTATTGTCTTTTCTGGGCTGGAATATCTGAGCCCATTTTCTTCGATTATCCCATTTACGAGTAGCTTTTTTGAGAATTTGTAAAACTTGAACCTGTGGCCTGCAACAAGCATATTAGACGCCCTGAATAAGCACGCGCTTACTATCTCGTCTACAGTAAAGTACTCATGCGTCATGTTATTCAGCTTCAGTGCGGAGTGCAGCCCGAAATACCAGGGCTTTACCCCCTTCACCTCTATGCCCTTTGCAACGAGTGTTAAGGGGTTGTACCGCACTTTTCCAAGCTCGGTTTCATCTGCGGTCTTTACATAAAAAATTCCCCGGAATATCCTTATCATGTATCCTCGTGCCAGTAGATACCTTATTGCAAGGTCATAATCCAGCCCCATGGAAGCGCAAATTGCCCTAATCTCGTCCGATGCAAAGAACTCCTTGTTTTCAAGCCTTAATTTTTTGAGCAGCAGCATACTTTTCATTTATATCACAATATCCTTTTTATATGATATTATGATACATATATAAATATTACTTTCATTATAGATAACATCATATTAGGAGCTCACAATGAACATAGCCCTTGGCAAGTACAGGACTTTCTGAATGCTGCGTGGCTGGATATGTATAAAGATTATAAGTCTTCTTTCACAATACTTAATTGGTACAATGAACTACTTAGTAGCCGCACTGCCCAACGACCCTGAGCTTGCAGGCTGGCTGGGCAAGAAGAACGGCGAGAATGGCATAACATTCTACAACAGGCGCGATGGCGATAATGTGTACACAATCCTTGCGCCATCAGACCTTGAGGGCAAGTTCTACGCCATGGGCGAGGTTTTAACCCTGGCCGATGTGGTAATAATAAGCACTAAGAGCATAGATGCGACATTCGGCGAGGCGGTCATAGCGGCATCGCTGCTTAAGAAGAGAGTGTTTCTTACAAAGGACAATGATGTGTCTGGAGTTATAGGCAAGCTCGGCCTCGAGCATGAGCTTGTGGATAAGGAGGAGATATTGGCAAGACTCTCAGCTATTGCTTCATCAAAGAACAGTGAGGGGGCCCCTATAATAGACATAGACAAGTCCTTTCCAGTTAAGGGAGTCGGCACCGTATTGCTCGGCATAGCCGCAAGCGGCACTATAAAGAAGCACGATGAGTTGGTAACATCGCATGGCAAGAAGCTCCAGGTTCGCTCCATACAGGTACAGGATGAGGATCGTGACAGCGCGACTCCTGGCGCAAGAGTCGGCCTAGCAGTGAAGGGAGTGGATGACAGTGATGTTGAAAAGGGAGAGATAATCGCAAAGGAGCGCGTAGGCGCTGTTGATGAAATAACTGCACAGCTTTCATTCAATCCCCTGGACAGCAGCTTTTCAGAGGACACGCAGTACACAATGGTATCAGGATTTGGAGTAGTCCCGTGCAAGATCTCGAAAGATGGCAGCAGCTATAGGATAAAGTTCGGAAAGCCCATGCAGATGCGCAACAGCTTCATAATCCTCAGGGACAAGAAACCGAAAGTGCTGTGCGCTGGAAGAGCCGTCAGTTGAAGAAGTGTGAGGAAGGTGCTCAGGATCTCTGTTTCTCATACCACTCTATCGTAGTTCTCAAGCCATCGCGGAAGGACGTGTGCGCCCTGAACCCAAACTCCTTCTCGGCGCGTGATACATCAAGACACCGTCGTGGCTGCCCATCTGGTTTGCTTCTATCCCAGCGAATCTCGCCCTTGAAATCCATCAGCTCTGCAATAGTTTCCACAAGCTCCCTGATAGTTATTTCCATCCCTGAACCGAGATTCACGGGATCTTGATTGTTATATTTCTCTGTTGCTAGGACTATGCCTTCTGCCGCGTCATCTACATAAAGGAACTCGCGGCTTGCACTGCCTGTGCCCCATACATCTATGTGGTCACGCCCAGAGTCTCTTGCTTCCTTGACTTTTTTTATAAGTGCAGGTATCACATGCGACGATTCTGGATCAAAATTGTCACCTGGACCATATAAGTTAACCCCGAGTAGATAAATTGCGTTTAAACCGTATTGTTGACGATAGGCCTGCGCCTGAACAAGCAGCATCTTCTTTGCAAGTCCGTAGGGCGCGTTTGTTTCTTCTGGGTACCCATTCCAAAGATCTTTCTCTTTAAATGGAACAGATACAATCTTGGGATATGCGCAAACACTGCCCATTATGACAAATTTCTCAACCCCCGCAATTCTTGCTGCTTCCATAAGCTGCATTCCGGGTATGCTGTTATCATAAAATGCCTCTCCCGGGTATTTTTGGTTGAAACCTATTCCGCCAACTTTCGCAGCAAGGTGCATTATTATGTCTGCATCTTCAGCAACCTTCTTACAGTTTTCCCATACCATTAAATCGTAATCATTTGAACGTGGCACAAATATGTTGTTTCTGCTAACGCCCTTTTCCACTAATAGGTTTATGACTCTTTGTCCTAAAAATCCTGCGCCGCCAGTTACTACAATTCTTTTCTTAGCAATGTTCATTGCATTACCACTGCTCCATGTTGTATAGTCTTATAACATGCAATCTTTATTAAATCCAACATGTCAAGAGTTAACATGCGAAGATGTCTATCGCCATGCATAAATGTAACCAAGTTCACTTTTATCTGATGCAGGAGAGGGCTTACTTGGCTCTAACATAATCTTGAAGCCCTTGTCCTTTAATATCTCAGGTATTTGTTTTGGACCACGATGATATTCTAGTTGTATAGCATACACATTTCTGAACTTTGCCTCTTGTGTGAATATCTCATACTCCCCACCCTCGCAGTCGCATTTTATAACTATGGCGCTTGTTGTCGTCAATCTGAGTGCATCGTTAAGGCTTATGCAACGTATATTCTCATGATCTTTTGGGTTTAGGTACATAATATTGTCATCGAAAGTATGATCTTTTCCCACAGCTTCGTTGTATAGGGTCACTTTATTCACGTGTGGATTCTTGCTTTCGTGAAATAGTAGCTGTTTTGCACGCTTATAATGTGTCTTATCAGGCTCGAAGGCTATTATATTAACTATGTTATGGAAAAGAGAGAAGAACATAGGAGTGTCGCCCTCATACGCCCCTATGTCTATCAGAGTAGTGTTTGGTCTGCATTTGTCTACAAGCCATTGATACTCTGCATCTATCACATGCTGATGCCAAAAGGTTGATTCTTCAATCCTCATCTTTATCCAAATCCAAGTTTGGAATGGGTGAATAATACGCTTAAGGTGGGCAATAATGTACAGTGGCATTAAACTCATCTTTCTGTAATGGTAAGATAGTAAACAGTATTCCCTTATAAATCTATATGAAATCAGAACGCGCGATAGCAAAATTATGCAGGACTTTTAGCTGTCATGCTACATTAAAGCTTGTATTCAGCTTTTCTATGGCTGAAATAGCAAGAGGGTCTTGAAAATCTAAATACCCATATGTCCGCTATTCCGAAAGGTTTTTGCTTTTTTCTATTGTAGGTTGTATTGGCGACAGAACTTCTGCGAACAACCTGTTTGTAGAAAATAGACGTCTATAACATTAGCGGAGCTGCCGTCTGTTGGCAGACAGCAACCACCGCCGACTTGATAGAATGAAAATGGTATCGAAACTAAGAAATATAGCACCAACGGTCGTTGGTATTGGAAGTGCGGTAGCAAGAGACCTGGGTCACTGGTATCGGAAAGGGACGATGTATGCAAAACATGTCGTCGCATTGGCTCTAGAACCAATATTCAGATGCAGTGATGCAGAGCTACCTGGAGAGTTGTGGGACAGGAAGTTATTGAGGATATTGGGATACAAATCGTGTCCTGATTCATCGATATACTCCAAAGTCCGAAAAGAAGTCGGTGAGGAAAAGATTGGAAGAACCACGGAATTGATAATACGCGAGCTGTATAGAGATAGATTTATCTCGAAAATGGCAATAGACAGCAGCTTCCTTCCGTATTATTTCAAAGACGATCCTGACGCTGCC
>DAHWQN010000029.1 GCA_027340645.1 Microcaldota archaeon | reverse complement strand
CAATCTAGAAGAGTTAGAAGAGGCTCAGGCCGCCATGAAGCGTTACGAGATAGCATCAAACCAGATAGAATACAGCGTTTTTGTGCGAGATTTCGGTGACGCACTATTCGATTACTGCAAAAAGGAGGGCATAACAATAATAGCGTATAGTCCCCTGGCTCGCGGTGCGATGTTCGATGAGCATTATGCCAAAGCATACAATGTTCTGGAAAGCATCGCGGCGAAGCACGGCAAGACTGTCGGGCAAGTGGGTCTGAACTGGCTGGTCTCAAAGGGCAACATCTGTGCGATACCTAAGGCGGCAAGTCCCGAACACGTAAAGGAGAATGCTGCAGCGTCTGACTGGAAGATGTCTATCGAAGAGATAATGGCCATAGACGAGCTTGGTCAGCTCAAGGCCCCGATGGCCGGCAGTCTCAATGCATTCACGAAGAGGACTGCTCCATTCTGGTCTGGGCTGCTAACCGGAGTGGAGAAAAGGCGGATGCACAGCAAAAAAGAGTGAGTGCTACACTCATCTATGGGATTCATGCCCATCAGGCATGTTGGCACTACCTTCAAGGAACGCGAGCACCTCCCTGGCCAGCCTTCCATGCCTGAAAAATATCATCATATGGCCCTCATCAAGTGTTATGATCCGCGAGTTCCTTATTCCAGAGTGCATGTTCGTAGCCATTCTGTGCGGTACAATGGAGTCCCTTTTGCCATGCAGTATCAACGTTGGCGAACGTATCTTGTAAAGGTTCTTAGTTGCATCAAACTTTTTCAGTGCTTCAAGCTGCCTAACGCTTGAGTAATACGGCTGCGAATGCCTTGTTCCAATCCTACCGATTATGGGTATGCGAAGCAGCATCCTGATGAACCTTAACGGCAAAGATTCTGGTATGCTCTCTGCGAGAGTCGAGATGAGCACCATGCGCTTCACCTGCCCCGGATGTCGGATTGCCAAGTCTATTGCAATGCTGCCGCCCATTGAGAAACCAAGGACGTCTGCTCCTCCAGCAACAAGCTTTTTCATGAGCGCAGATACGTCATCAGCCATCGTATCTACTGTATATGCCGTGTCAGGCTTGTCCGTACGGCCTGAGCCTCTGTTATCAATAGCTATTACCTTGCGCCTTTTCGACAACCGTCCTATAATCCAGGAATACCTTGTAATGTCTGTCGAGAAGCCCGGGATAAATATGAGCGGCTTTCCAGACCCGAAGACCTCATAGTAGATACTTATGCCGTTGACTCTAACCCTTGGCATACTACAGCTTATGCTTGATATATTGATATGCATTGTGGTTGTATGCTCAAAAGGCAGGGCAATGCATAAAAGCCTTCCAATACTTATACAAGTGGTTGAATGAGGCTTTCAGTCAAGGTTTTGGTTTACATATTCGCCATAGCCATAATATTCAGCTTCGGAACACTCGGAACTTATATACTCGGCTATTACCAAAACAACTTCAATGTGCATATAACCTCTCTGCTTGATGCGGCTTACTTTACAATAATAACTCTTACAACTGTAGGTTACGGCGATATATACCCTGTAACATCCCTCGGCAAGATATTCGTAATGATATTTATAGTGCTTGGCCTCGGCACTGTCCTGAGCGCCATCACTGTATTCTCGAGTGATATTGTGAACAGCAGATTGGATAAAATTGCAGGGAAGATAACGAGCCTTGAGCGCAGGTTCCTGAAGAATCATATAGTACTCATAGGTACAAATGTAGTTAACATGCATCTGGCCGAGCGGCTAAAGCGCGAGCGCGCGAGGTTCATAATCGTGACATACGATAAGCTCCTGGCGGAATCTCTGCGCGATCAAGGCTACAATGCATATGTGGCTGATGAGACCAACGAGCGCGAAATGCGAAAATTTGAACTTCAGCGTGCTAAATCCATAGTAGTCGACATGCATGAAAAGTCAAAGATAATATACGCCATTCTAATAATACGCAATATCGCGCACAACACAAAGGTAACTGCCATAGTGCACAGCGATGAGGAGGCAAGGAATGTCCAGAGCCTCAAGGCAAATGTAAACGTGATGAATCCTTCTGAAATAGCGTCACAGATGCTCACAAAGCAGCTGGTGAAGGCTTGAAAAACACCCAAGTAATCAAGCTGAATTGCGGCACAGAGCGTGAAAGGGCCATCCGCAAAGCAGCGCATTATATGCATGATGGCAAAATTGTTGTGTTCCCAACAGATACTGTGTATGGAATAGGCACTAATGCTTTAGATGCGAGAGCATGCTCAAAAGTCTATAAGATAAAGGGCCGCGAAAAGGGCAAGGCGCTTATAATCCTTGCTTCAGACATGCGCATGCTTGACAAAGTCGCAGTAATTCCCAAAGAGTACCGAGCGGCGCTCAAGCAGGCATGGCCGGCTCCTCTTACTGTCATAGCCAAACCAAAGAAATGTGTACCACGGCTAATACTCGCTCCAGATGGTACTACCTCTGTAAGGATACCCGATAATGATACGACACTTGCATTGATACGATATGCAAAAGTCCCTGTTGTAGCCCCAAGTGCCAACCCCTCCGGGCTCGAGCCCTCAAAGACTGCAATGCAGGCATCAAATTACTTTAATGGAAAAGTCGATCTTATACTTGACGCAGGAAGGTCTGCCAGAAGAAAACCATCTACAATACTACGGCTCAGCGACATGCAAATAGTCCGCAAAGGCGCATTCCAGACAAGTGATGTAAAAAGATTGATGTCTTCAAACAAGTAACGCGTTGACAGTGGCGAATCGAGCATTACAAAATTAAAAAGCTATATAGACTTAAGCATCAATGAATATGTGATTTAATGGAAGAACAGCACGTAGCAAGCAATAAGCATGATAACGTCCATCACGCAAGCCATCCAAAGCAGAAAGGAGGCCTTAGCAGAAATTCTTACATTGCCCTAGCTGCAGCAATTGTTATAATCGCCGCAGTTGGCCTTTACATTCTGCATTCTGGACATACAGCAAGCAATGCATTAAGTGCAAATACATTGGCAACAAAAATAAACATAACAAGCGCAGGCAACTCTACCGCGAATCCTATAGGATATACACTATACTCAAATGCAACTTACGGGGTCAGCATGGATTATCCTACGGGCTGGCAGATTGTCCATGCTAACCAGTCAGGAAGCGTTGCAGATTTCATATCCCCAATCAACGGATCCACCAACTTCAGGCCGAATATAAACGTTGTATTCCAGAATCTATCATCGTACCCTATCACGCTGTCAGGCTATGCTAATCTCACAGAAACAGAAGTCCACAATGTAAATGGCACATTAATATCTGTAAACAATATAACCATGGCTGGGTATCCTGGGAAGGAGCTCACATATACCGCAAACGTATTGCCGAACTATGGCTACCTAGAATATACCAACGCATTCACAGTGGCGAAAGGCAACCTGTACATTATTACCTACATAGCAGAGAAGGGCCAATACCAGGAATTCTCTTCACAGTCGCAGAATATGATAAGCACATTTAAGATTACCGGACAGGCATTGTCAGGAAATAATGCGCAGTCCGCCTCAAGCAACTACAATGTAACCGCACCTACCTGCGGTCTAGGGTATATATGCATTAGCAAAAATCAGTTGTCCTCGCTGTTAGGCGCAGGCAACTATTCCTCTGAATACACTAAATCTAACACTCTGATCAGTCAGTTCTCATCTCCAAAAGACTTAGAGTCAGCCATGTTCATCAATGCATCTGCATTTTGGATTATAACGTATTACGGCAGTGCAACAAACAGCAGTTCGCAGAGGAAGTTTGCAACTGAGGTTATCACACAGTTGCCTTCTAACACTTCAGCAAAGTATGCGTATGCAAATGTATTGGTTTCTATCGCAGCATCCAACAACGCTCTGCCGCAGAAGTATTTTACCACTATAAATGCAAGCAGCAATGGCTTGACTTACTCCTACCTGAGCAACTCAACACTTACTGGCATAATAGGTTACTACGGCAGCAAAGCTATCCTTTTTAGCAGCTCCGGAGTGATCAATGTCACCCGTATAATTGGCATCATAACAAACGACACCAAGTGACGGCTACTGCGAAAGCCATAGGCCTCAAATGTTTTATTTGCGCAGTTTTTCCACCAAACAATATATGCGCTTATACTACCTATTCTTCCTTAAACTTGCTGAATTCGCAGGATTTCACACAGTTTACTGGTGGGGGATTTCACCCTGAAAGATATAAATATCTCAAATACCATAAATATAGGATATGCTCAAGACTACAGCAAGCACTGATAGAAAAGCTGTCAAAATAAATGAACAAGTATCGCGGCCTAGCGTGCAGGTAAGCGATGCGATAGTAAACTTTGATTACATAAGTACTTTTCTCAGAACCATTAACAGGCAGATAGCATCCTTTAATGCGTATTCTTCGGATAAACAGCTTCTTGATAGGCTTAATAAAAACACTAAGATTTTTGTAGGCCAGATAGGCGTGCCAAAAGAGCCAGGATTTTATCTGCGTGATGAACATGGTAATTTTACACAAAAGACGGAGACATTGCCGAGCGGCTCCAAGCCAGAGGATATATTATACATCAGAAAGTCTGTTCTTAAAGCTCGCAAAAGAAGTAAGGGCACCCCTCTCATAATTTCAATGGGCGTTGGCAGGAGTTATGTGGAGCTGTACTCTAAATCCATTGCCGGGAGGATTGCATATGTAGAAGGAGTAAAGCCAGATGCCATTAAAGACAGAATGATTGATGTGCTGTCAGACAGGCTGCGCGCTGCACTGCGAACTGCAAACAAAAAAGACGACCTTTTGGAAAATATGAAGTGGCGACCATACAAATCAACAAGTGAAAGAAAGTTGCACGGACATTGGTTAAGGCAAGAAGGCATAAAAGAGATGCGTGCAAAAATCGCAGAATTCAGAAAAGTGCACCGCAGGGATCCAAAGATAAGCGAGCAGAACCGCATGTTTAAACCGTTCTTCTCAACGCAATGGCGCAGTGGAAACCCTGTACACATAGTAAGAGAATATATTTTGGGGTTGCCACCAAAGAGCAGCTGGTCAACTCCTGACGGCGTTGAAAAAGCGCGACACATACTCGCAAAATTCAGGGAGAATAATGGGAGAGATCCGTATTCAAAGGAGCTTGGTAAGATTCTTGGGTCTTTTGTTGCAACACAATATCGTCTAGGAAATAAAGCGCCTGCGATAAGGGAGATGCTTGGGCTCGGTAAAATACGAAAGCCGAATGCGTCTTCCAGTAACAATGCTGTGAAAGGAGACTCCAAAATCAATTATTATACAGACATTGAGCAAAGGAATTCCGAGATTAGAAGACTGCACTTGAAAGGGGAGTCAAAAAAGAAGATAGGTAAAATTTTCGGTATCACGCACAAGCGGGTATCGCAAATAGTCAAATCCGAGAGTTCAGTGCAGGAAGACGTAAAAGAACTCAAGAGATAACATATTGCCAGAACTTTAAAATCTGACCCGCTTAAAATATTAAATAGCGCGGTTTAGTCTATCATGACTGTAAAAGTATACTCGCCCTTCAGATATATGCAGATTCAAAGATCTGATGCTGCAAATACGCGTTCTTTTCTTTTTCAGATGCAAATAAAGTATTCGGAATCATTGGTGGTGATCACCGCTAATAATGGTTTAGTACAGAACATAAATTGCACATTTGCTAGCACCTCTGTCCTCTTGTCGTCGTGATCCCTGAAGTGGGCCCGGAGCACTGCTGCCGTAAATGCGTCTTCTTTTTTGGAGGTGAGTACGATGATTGGGCGTATAAGGAATTATATAATGGCATCTATGTTCTACGCAGATAAGCTTATATATCTATTATACATTAATTATATATGGATTATATGGATATGACTACTATACAGATAAGCAAAGAGACAAGGGAAAAGCTCAACGGCCTTAAGTTCTACAGGCGTGCAACCTACGATGAAATAATCGATGCGCTTGTAAACCTTGTACCTAGCGGCGATAATGAAGGCGAGTACACTGATGAGTTCAGGGCATCGCTTCTTCGCAGTCTCACTGACATGAAGAGTGGCAGGTCCTACTCATCAGTTGAGGTAAGAAAGAGGCTGGGCGTATAAAGTGGATTACGTCCTAAAATACTCGGAGGAATCAGTGTCACAGTTGGATGGCATAGACAAGGAGACGGCACGCAGGATAATAAGGAAGTTGGAAAGTACGCTCCAGGACCCCTTCAACTTCTTCGAAGGATTGAGTGGAAGGCCTGAATACAAGCTTAGGGTTGGTGATTATAGGATCATCGCAAATATAGACGAGCGAAGGCACATCCTGTTCGTAAGGTCACTGGGCCACAGGAAGAACATATACAAAAGGCAATGAGCAGCGCCTTCTCGCTCCTAGGCCGAGCATCGAAGCATATGAAAGTCCTGTTGCCGTAAAAGCGTGTTTTTTTTGCGGTAAGTGCAGTGCTCGTGTGCATTAAAGATACCGAAGCCGATTATCAAAGAAGCTACGATTTCTCAAAAAGATATTCTAGCTTTGGGTATTTTTTAAGAAGCGTTCTTTATCTGCTGCTCTACATATGGAATCAAACGCAAGGCAGCATTTATCCTCTTATTCCAAAATACCTGAAGCTTTTTGGGATTGTAACCTGTCTTATTCATGCAGTTCTTTTCTCTACATTTGCAGCCCTCAGGAAACCGAATATCCGAATGTTCATCACATCTATAGTCAGATGTAAGGATGATGCTTGATGGTTTGGTTGCAGTTGCGGCAATGCGTTGAATATAGAAAAGTGGAAGGGCATTTTATCGAGTTATATATAACCCCCTATACAATGTGGGCCCGATGAGATTTGAACTCACGACCTCTCGATTATCAGTCGACTTTTGTCGACTTGAATTCTCATTTTTCATAGCAACCCCGATTTAGTTCAATTGTATGTAATTGAACCCCTATTATTCAAAGATTATTAAGCAACCCCGATTATAAATAGGCAACGGGTTCAAATTCGTATTACAATTGAACCCCATAAAAACTTTAGGTGAAGACAAAAACTTTAGATGAAACTGCAAAGTCATCTAAAGAACGGCTTCGTCGTCAAAGTTTTTACACTAAATTCTTGTCGTCTGGACTTCTTACCATTAAAGGAACCTTATAAAACTCCGACGTCATCTAAAGACGTGGAGAGTTTT
>DAHWQN010000028.1 GCA_027340645.1 Microcaldota archaeon | reverse complement strand
TAAAAGAGGGAGGCGGCTTGCGCCGCCTCTTTCTGGGTGGCCGGTTTCCCGACGTAATAAATTAGGACACTAAAGTATATAAACTTTACCTTTACTACATACTTTTTACTAAAGTAAACAAACATATAAATATGTTTAATGCTTAAGCCTTATCACGGAAATGCGTGGCTACGCTATAAAAATGCCGAGGTCTGGGTGGAATGAACGGAGAAAATGGGACTGTAGAGGGCAAAATCATGAAGGGTCTGAGAAAAGAAGCGAAGGAACGTCTTGAGCGCGAAGCTAAGGACTTTGGAATAGAGCCGGCAAGATACATGAAGATGTGGCACGATACGCAGAATGCGTTTGCGCAAATCTTCGGGTACATGCCGACAAACAAAGTTATCAGCAGCGCAGTCCGCGCATCGGTTGATGTCGCAAGGGCAGCAGATCACTGCATGCTCTATGAGCGCGAGCATTATGCCGCTGTACGGATAGAGGCAAGGTTCATCATAAACAGCGATGGGACCGAAGCGACCAGCATGGAAATTTTGTCAAAAGAGGCCAGGTGGCCTCTTTTACAGTCCCTTCTCCGTTCAATAATCGGCAACCCTGCAATAATATATAGGTGAACAGGGCATATACTACGCGTATTCTATGAGATCTAATACTGCGAATAATGCACGTTCCCGCAGCACCGACCCAACAAATTTCCAAAAGCTCATCAGAACAGGAGATTTAAAGGAGCTTCGAAGGCGCAGAATAAATGACGAGACGCTCTTTGAAGCTTTAAGGAAGGCCTACAGAGATTTAGCTGAAAGAGACAACCTAATAATGGTGCAGGCCAAAAAACTGGAATCGAATGCTCAAAGGATCGCAAATCTTGAGAAGAATACGTTATATGACCAGCAGACTGGTGCAGGCACCCCGGCCAAGCTGAAGTCGGATCTTGCCGATGCACTTGCAGAGTACTTCACAAGAGACAAATCGAGGGACATAGGCATACTCGTAGTAGATGGAAGTGGAGTGAAGAAGCTTAATGATGTGCATGGAAGGGAGTTCGGCAATGCCGCAATAATGCGCTTGTCTAAAGCAATAACCCTTGTGACTAGGTCGAGCGAAGAGTCATACAGGCTAAACGGCGGAGCAGACGAATTTGCTATACTCTTCAAAAGGTTTACACAGTCTTCTGCAAGAAGCTTTGTAAATAGGCTTTACGGTCGTTTAGACATGCTGAATAAAGAACCGGTTACTGCAGAACCAGGAGGCGTTAAAAAGACAATGATGATAGAGGTGAGCTTTTCAAGCGGCAGCTGCAGTGTAAGGGACGTTGCTGACCCTGACGGGGTGATACCTTCGGCAAAGGCCGCATATAACGAGATCGCTGAAAAGATGATAAGTCTAGCAATTAGCAGGATGAGCTCTGACAAGGAGAACAGCAAAAAGGCAGTAGCATGATTTTCATGCTCTCAAACATGCAAATAACCTCCAGCAGAAGGGATAAATATCTATACTAAATAGTATTTGTGTATTGTTATGGCGACTATTGTTGGGAAAAATGGCCAGATGTCTGCAAATCCTCAGATAGGCAATCTAATAAAAATAGTCCCATTCGCAGAGGCTTTTCGTAATGATGCCCATAAGGAGCTATCAGCCGCTGCAAAAAGCGCAAAACGAGGAGCCATATCCCAATTAAGTAGGATACGAGTATTCAAGTCTGCGCTGAGGACTACAAAAACGGCGCATAGGAGAAAGGCGCACAGGGTATTCACTCGCAACAACAAGAAGCTGAAAAAGGCAGCATGATTAAAATATCTCTCCAACTATGGCAGTGACTCCGCCCCTCAGGCTTCCTGACTCAATATCATACTTTTCTTTGAGCATTTCTGCTATGTATCTTGAGGAATTCCCATGGTAACATACAAATATGCAATCCTTGTATGCCTTGGCATCTTCCTTGTTCATCGCCATGATTGAGTACGCTTGCATCTGCATCATTGTTCCAGGTGCCAGGCCAAGAATTTCGTTTATATAATCTACTGGCTCATTGCCTACCCACACTAGCCTTGACTTCTTCTCTTTCGCGTATTCAAGTGCATCATCCAGAAACATTTCCTTTATTTCCATAGCATAATATGCATCTTAACACATATTTATTCTTTGGCAAAGACAACAGCATCTATATCCTCAAAGAAGATGTGCCTTGTTTTTCTCATGCACTCCACCAATCCGAGTCTTCCTGCATGTGCGTGAATTATCTTCTCATCTGCAAACGAGCTCATAACTATTAGCACAGCGCCTTTGTCAGTTAAGTACTTGACAGCATCTTCAAGAAAGGCTGTTGTTACTTCAGTTCCTGTCCTGCCTCCGTTCCAAGTGCCTTCAAGGGGGCTTTTTTCACCATACGCCGGCAGGTATGGCGGATTGAATGTTATCATATCAAACTTTTTTGATTTGTCAATTCCTGAAAATAGGTCTGTAGCTACGAAATCGCATTTTGCGCGCAGTTTGTGTATGTTTGATAATACGTTCTTCTTTGCAAGAGCCAACGCATTGCCATCTTTGTCGGCCAATACAACTGTGCTGACTTTATCATTCATCGCTGCTGTTATCCCAATGGCACCGGTTCCAGTGCCCATGTCCAGCACAGAGATATCTCTGCTGTCCGAAGAAGCCAAATACTCATTAAGAAGACCAGCGGCAAGCTCCGTATCTTCGGACGGCATGTATACATAATCGCTTGTGTTGATGTCAAGGCTGGTATAATCTGGCATTGAAACACAACATTTTATATTGTGAACTGGTATTTATTAACGATACAATGAATGATGAAAGGCAGGATATGCCTTCATGGATGCTATGCCAGGAGATACTAGTCAAAGCCAAGAATGAACTGATTCTCGAGGCTATAGACGCCCTTCACAGGGAGACAGAGGCTAAGAGAATAGACATTAAAGGAAGTACTGTAAAGATTGAGGGCAAAAACAGCGAAATAGACCGGGACATGTTCATAATAAACAACCTCCTTGCGCAGGAGGATGACATGCGTATCCGATATGCTGAAAGCATAAAAAGCGTAGAGGAGGGTCATGAGAAGAATCCGGCAATAGTGGAGCGCATCAACGAGCTGAAGAAGTTTTTTCTCTCAGTAACAGAGATACATATGGCGATGAAATATGCAAGAATATTCGATCAATGGGTTCTCGATGTGGGCAGCGCCGCAGATTTAGATGACCCCGCAAGGATACTGGCTGAAACCGCGAAAAAGAATGCGGACCGAATAGACGCGCTTGAGTTCGTGCTAGAGGATAAGGCATTTATTAAAAATGAAGGTCTTTCAAAAGAAGAGTTCAAAATCACTGAAGATGCATTTTTCCTTTGCAAAAGCGGCTGATTTTATGGTAGAGCATGAATATAGAGTTGGCAGACACGTCTCAACAGCCGGCGGAATAAGCAACTCATTCATAAATGCAGAAAGCGTAGGCTGCAATACAATGCAGATATTTATAAGCAGTCCTAGAATATGGGATGTACCTGACATAAATGCTGCTGGCATAGAACTTTTCAGGAGCAGCGCATCTGAGCATGATATCATACCTGTATTCGTTCATATGCCGTATCTACCCAACCTCGCATCTCCAGATAGCAACATATACAAAAAGTCAGTGGATGCTCTTATCAAGATATCGAAACTGTGCGATGAGCTTGGAATAGGATATCTCATAACGCACTTAGGAAGCCACAAAGGAAACGGCAAGGAAAAAGGCATCAGGAACGTAATCAATGCCATAAGTACTGCAATACAGGCAACTGAGCATGTGAATATACTCATGGAAGATCAGGCAGGTCACGCCAACAGCGTCGGCGCAGACATAGATGACATTAAAGATATTTATTCTGGGATAAGGAGCAAACGCGTTGGCATATGTTTAGATACATGCCATCTTTTTGCAGCAGGATACGATATACGCGATCATAAGGTACTGGACAAAATGGACAGAACCCTCGGTTTTGTGAATGTAAAGTGCCTGCACCTAAATGATTCGTTGTCAGGTTTGGGCTCATTTAAGGACAGGCACGAACGCATAGGTTCCGGCGCCATAGGCATGGACGGTTTTAAGGATTTCTTTTCTTATGGAAAGCTGCGTGGAATACCAATAATAATGGAAACAGCTCAGCCAAGCAGCACTGCAGAAGCGAAGGAAATAACCACTGTAAGAAAGTTGATTGGTTAACCTCTAAGTGTTGATTCTCATGGTAAAACAAATAATCGTTAGTGTGAACTCTGCAATGGAATGCATATACAAATTGCCATTGGCATTGAAAAAGTTTATTGTATTTGTTAAAAAAAGCGATAATATACGTATAATTGGCGAGTTGCGCAGGCATAGGGCTGAAGGCAGAGAAATTACATGGCATTGGAAGATGCACGTTATCCCGCAGGCATTGAAACTGGAACGCGAAGTAAATCCACACATAGCTATACTTGGCGAATCTGGATCAGGCAAGTCAAATGCATGCATGGCACTTCTTAAGCATCTAACGGGGCGAGGCGCTAATTTTGCAGTTCTAGACACTGCAGATGAATACATAGGCATTTCCAAACTGCTCGGCGCAAAAGTATACAATTGCGCTCATAGCGGCATAAACATCTTTGAGTTGGATGGCATGAGTCATCGTGAGAAGGCATCCGATCTTGTCACGATGCTCACAAGGCACTTCAAACTCGGGCAGTATCAGGCATCTGTGCTGAATCGCTGCTTGCGTTATATGTACGATAATAACAGCATGTGGCCTGCGTTGTCTATGGCATCCCTGATGTCAGTCATAGCTATATTCAGAAAGAATGCCGATGCACGAGAATCAGCGGCATTGCAGACTCTGCGTGACAGATTTAATATGATATACAGCAGTTCGGTAAGCGATAGCATAGATTTTTGCACTGTGCTTTCAGGAAACAGTGTGTTTGCTATGTCCGGCCTACACACAAACGAGTCGCAGGCGATATTCATGGAGGGCTTCCTCAGAAAGCTCTACACCACAATGCTTGAAAGCAGGAAAACTCCGAAAAACACATTTTATGTAGTAATAGAAGAGGCGCAAAAGATCGGGGAATCAGAGATTCTGGGCAGGATTGTATCAGAGGGCAGGAAGTACGGTATAGGCATAATAGCCATAGCCCAGGGTTCGAAGAGACTAGAGCGCGACGTGCGCGTTAACTCCTCTGTATTTATGTCACTGTACCAGCGAGAGCCAGAAGAGCTCAACTACATATCCAACTTTATAGCCGGGGGTAATGAAGGCCACCGCTTCATCGAGGTTAAGAAGGCACTGCGCAGCCTGAAGAAGCATCACGCTGTTGTTCTATCGCACGGATTACGCGAACCTGTAATAGTCAAGTTTCCTATCGCTGACAGAGGTAATGACAATGCCGAATACAGAATATCCGAATACGCGAGAAACGGCATAAGCCGCGGAGCACTGCTTAGAAAGCTATATGCCCATAAAATTTACTATAATGAATCCTCAAGTGCGATAGACTGCATGGTTCATGAAGGCAGGTTGGGAAGCCATCTTGTTGAGAATTGCGGGGATTTTGACGGCACATGGTACATATCCAATCACAGGAACAGCGCAAGGCACGACATACTCGTCGCGTTGATTAGTAAAAGACTGACAGAAAAGGGAGTAAGCAATAAGATATACAACGGCCCAAACGGCCCTGATATAATTGCAAGGGTGAACGGCGAGAATGTTGCATATGAGTATGAGACGGGCAGCAAATCGCGTGCAGAAGTCATAACTACGCTGAGCAGGCGAAAAGAGACGTACAGGACTATAATAGTCGTGGCCAGCCCTCAAGCAGCAAACAAGTATGTGCAATCGGAGGGGGTGAGATTGCTTACCGAGAGCGAGTTCTTCTCCTGAGCTTTCTCCTCTTTGCAGAAGCATTTGTACGGCTGCGCCCTATAACGTGCACAGGAACACCTCCCTCGACAAAACCCCTCGGAATATCCATATTTACGAATGACATTGCCGCGACGAGAGCGTTCTCATTAATGGAAACTCCAGGCCGTACAACCGACCATTCGCCAACCAGACTGTTCTTCTTGATGTGTACTGTTCCTATCCGCACAGTATTCTGCGTGAACTCATGCGTGTATAATCTGGTTCCCCAGCCGATTATAACATTGTCGTCTATCCTTATTAACTCCGGGAACAGCGGATCGATAATGCAGTCTGGCGCTATAGCAACATTCCTGCCTATCTTCACGCCTATCAAGCGGTACATGCTATTCTTTATCTCCAGCGGCGGCAGGCCCTTGCAGAGAAAACCTATGAAATAATTAAATCCCTGGATTGCCGGATTTTTATACTTGTACCACATAGCTGCGGGGTTCTCGCCGTTTCTAACCCGCACAAGCTTAATTACTTTTTTGCCGTTCTCCCTGAACTCCCTGACCTCATCACTTCCAAGATGAAACATAAAGCTAATAATGTGTTGCAGTGTTATTAAATCTATGCAACAGTTTGTGCTGTTCGCAGTAATCACTCTGCTTGCAATGGCGGTTTGGATTATTGACAGGAGGAAAATCAGGGATTATCTGCTCTTGTCATTTTTCACACTGCTGTTGGCATATGTGTTCGAGACGCTGTCAACATTCGCGGGCTTCTGGCATTATTATGCAGGCCCAATGATACCACTCGTATCAATATACACGTGGCTGATGTATGCGCCTTACCTATCAATCTGCTATTTTATAGGGAATAAATTTGCAAGGGGCAGATCCGGATAAGTGGTTGTGTCTATGTATGTCCAGTACTTATGGTATCTCCTGTTTGCCGGAATCACTATGGCCTACGTTGCCATATTATACCGGACTAAGGACAAAAGAGCTTATGTCGGATACTTTATCTCAGGCTCACTGCTAGGGTTTGTAATCGACGCGGTGTCTGTGGCACAGGGATACTACGCATATGTGCCTTTCAGTATACCGACAATATTCGGCGTTCCTGTATTGACGACTCTGGCAGAGGGATTCTCAGTTGCGATAACAATATACCTGTTTAACGTGGCACGGACCATGTACCTGAAAAGCCGCGTGTCAGGATGAAATCATCTGCAATTTATTCTTTCTCTTTCTTAGTATAGTCATGAAGCGTATAAAGCTTGGCAAGACTGGAGAAATGATTCCTGCCGTGGGCATTGGTACATGGAAACTAGGTGCTGACAGAAGTGGCAGCATTAAGGCCATAAGGCTCGGCATAGATCTAGGCATGAGGTTCGTAGACACAGCAGAGATGTATGCCAACGAGGAAGTCGTAGGTGAGGCCATAAAGGATCACCATACATTCATAGCTACGAAGCTGTCTCCAAGCCACTTCTACGAGAAAGCAGTCGAGAAGGCCTGCAATGACAGCATAGCACGCCTAGGTGTAAAAGCCATAGATCTTTACCAGTTG
>DAHWQN010000027.1:278-7489 GCA_027340645.1 Microcaldota archaeon | reverse complement strand
AATCCGAAGGCCATGCTTAACTTTATGATGTCCTTTGAGTTATCCTTGTCTCCAGTAACCAAATCTCAGCCATTTAAGAGCTTCATTACAGTCCTAAGCGCAACAGTATTCGGATCAATAATTCCGTTATTACCATTCCTGTTCTTATCCCATAATATACTATACGGAATGATAACCTCAGTAATAATTTCTGGGATTTTCCTGTTCATAGTTGGCTACTATGAGGCAAAACACACCATAGGATCCGTTTGGCGCAGTGGGTTGCAGATGCTGGTTATAGGTCTATCTGCAGGAGTTGTTGGCTATCTGATAGGCCACTTCATAGGCGCAGTGCCATTCTAGTAAAATGTTTATAACTTGGCCGTGATACATATCCATGTTATTTAGGAAATTCAGTACAGGAAATGTCGAACACTATACTGGAAGATCCTCGTACAAAATAGTTGAGCGAATGATGCGCTCCTCGAAAGAGCTTATGGTGATATCACCGTTCGTTGACCAGCATTATGCAGAATTCCTGCGCGACATATCCGCAAACAAAAAAATACTTCTACTATCTTCATCAATAGACAAGGCAGCCGCAAAAGCCCTACGAAGAAAATCAAGGCCTTTTACATTTTTATTAATCTCGCTCATTCTAGTCATGCTAAATTTCTCTGAATTTTACGTTCACATAATCTCTATACCTATGATTCTTGCTACCATTTTCCTGATTTTTGTATTTGCTGTATTTTTGCTTAGAGGCAGTAGCAATGTGTATTTGCGTCATCCGAAAGGTTTTGTGCACATGAAGCTCTATCTCTCGGAAAGCGAGGCGATACAAAGCTCTGCAAATCTCACATACAGCGGAATGCACAGCAATGTAGAGCACATAGAAGTTTTCCATGATCCTGAAACTGTTCGTTTATTCAACAAGGACTTCATGAAGCTATGGCATGATTCTACTTGAACTTTATCTCAAGCTCTCCCGCATAACTAAAATCGGGGCACTTTATGAATATATTCATTACATAACTGTCTTTCTTGTCGACCACGAGCGGCACGTTCGGTTCTGATAATACAAACCCAAACGGTTTGCTAACCTCAATAGAATTTATCTTCTGATCAAAACTTAATATTTTGTATAACTGTATGTCCCTGCGGAATACCTGTCCTTTCTTGACATTCATGCTGGTTGCGCCGCTTTCCAACTCTACGCTCTTTGTACCATGTGTTAAAATTATCCTAGACATCTTTATATCTATGCTGTCTTTATTGCCAGTATCAAATCTAACTAAAAGAGGCCCATTGTAACTGCCTTCTGGTGCCTTTATTCTGAGCGTGAATTTCTCTTCAGACATGAACGGCACATTGCACGGTAATTCGGGGCTCACTTCAAGAAGCTCAAATGGTCTGTCTATAGTTATGCTGTTTATTGTTACATCCGGCCCCTTCAGATTATCCGGAAGAAGACCGCTCCCCATTTTGTTCTTAAACGGTATGTTTACTATGAAGGTCTTGTCTACGTCCCTGCCCGGAAGGCTATGAATATCTCCGCCTAATCTTATGTTTATGCTTGTAAGGGTGGTGGCAGCACCGCCATCTTTTTTTATCTTGCCTTTAAGGAAATCAGAAAGTGCCATATAAGCACACTTACTCTATTTACCTTATTGTTACAAAACATATATAGACTTAATAAGGTAAATTCGTGTATACTGGTGAAGTAATGGTAAAAGAAGGTTCTAAAGCTCCGGAATTTTCTCTGGAAGGGTCTGACGGGAAGAGGCATGAGCTCTCCGAATTCAAGGGGAAACGCCTGGTCGTTTACTTTTATCCTCGGGATGACACACCTGGCTGCACTATCGAAGCAAAAGGACTCAATGAAAGCCTTGCTGAGATACGTGATCTAGGCGCAGATGTTGTAGGCATAAGTAAGGATGATATTAAATCGCATAACAAATTCTGCGGCAAATACAATCTTAAATTCCTTTTGCTTTCAGATCCAGATAGTAGCGTTATAAAGAGTTATGGCGCATACGGTAGCAGGGGAATATTCGGAATCGGTACGCTTCGCAATACCTACATAGTCGATGGCAGCGGTAGGATAGCTAAGGTGTATGAAAAGGTAAAGCCAATTGGACACGGCGCCGAGATTATAAAATTCCTGAAGTCCACGCCAAGCTAAATGTAAATATAGCCACGTGCCTGAAGTCCGTTAAATTTAATTGCCAGAAAAACAGGATATTGTGCAGTAACGAAAAGTCTTTAAAAACAAAGTACAATAACTTACCATGAATTCAGAGAGAGAGACACTCGGGGACAACGTTTTTCCTTTAAGATACGAGCTTTTCTTCGAGCCTAGTCTGAAAACATTTGAATTCAACGGTAAAGAGACGATCTACACCTTTGTAAGGAAAAAGACTAATTCTATAACACTGAACGCCAATCTCCTGTCTGTTACTAACGCATCTGTAAAACACGGGAATATAGCTCAAAATGCGAAGATAAGTGCAAATACAGAAAAGCAGACTGTGACTCTCACACTTACAAAGCCCGTATCCGGAGACGTAATCATAAGCTTAGGTTTTTCAGGGAAGTGCACAGATAACATGGCTGGTTTTTACCGCAGCAAGTATCTTGATGGTGGAAAGGAGAAATACATACTTACGACACAGTTTGAGGCGGCTAATGCCAGAAACGCATTTCCATGCTTCGATGAGCCCGGATTCAAGGCGACATATGACCTTTCCATGCTTGTAGAAAAGGAGCTTCAATGCATATCAAACATGCCAATCAAGAAAGAAACAATCCAAAACGGCAATAAGCTAGTCGAATTTCATACGACACCAAAGATGTCATCCTACCTTCTTTATCTCGGAGTCGGAAACTACGATGTTCTGAGTGATAAGCTCGGTAAGCTGCGTATAAATGTAATAACTACGCCAGGAAAAAAACATCTTGCAAATCACGCAATGTATTATGCAAAGAAATTCATGAAGTTCTACGAGCACTATTTCGGAATAAAGTATCCACTGCCAAAGATGGACTTGATAGCCATACCTGATTTTGCGGCAGGAGCTATGGAAAACTGGGGCGCTATAACATTCCGTGAGTCAAATCTTCTTGCGGAGGACAACGCGTCAGTGTCTACGAAACAAAGAATTGCGGAGGTAATAGCGCATGAATTCACACACCAGTGGTTCGGCGATCTTGTTACAATGAAGTGGTGGGATGATCTCTGGCTAAATGAGAGCTTCGCCAATTTTATGAGTTATAAAGCCATGGATATGGTATTTCCAGAATGGAGCATGGGCACTACATACATAGCGAGTGAGGTAGGGCTGGCTTTTTCAGTTGATCAGCTGTTGTCTACGCATCCCATACATGTCCATGTAACTGAGCCTGGCGAGATAGATGGCATATTTGATGAGATAAGCTATCAGAAGGGTGGGAGCGTGCTCAGCATGCTCGAAGACTATGTTGGCAAAGAACAATTCAGAAAGGGTCTAAATATATACTTAAAACGTAAAGAGTACTCGAATGCAGACGCAGACGACTTGTGGAACTCTCTTGGAGCTGCAGTTGGCGGCAGTCTAGGCGGCTTTGTAAAGGATCTCGCGAACAGCTGGATAACCAAAAAGGGCTATCCTTACATAACAGTAACTGACAAGTCCGGAAAGACGTTCTTGGAGCAGAAGAGATTTACATTATTGGACGCAGAGCAATCTAAAAATCAGGTATGGCCAGTACCAGTGCATTACTCAATGTATCCAAATGACAAATCCGGCAAAAAGTTTCTTATGACTTCAAAGACAGCCACAATAAACGCAAAAGAACCATTGATAAAGCTAAATCTAAATCAAAAAGGGTTCTTTAGGACTTTGTATTCGGAGGCTAAGCTCGAGGAGTTAGGCAATGCCATAAAGGAGAACGAGTTTGGCAGCATAGATGCATGGGGCATCGAGAATGACCTGTATGCCTTTACAAAAGCATGTAAATACCCTCTGAAGGATTATCTTGAGTTCATCGGCAACTATTGTTTTGCAGTACAATACCCGCTTAACATCAACGCGCTTCAGCACCTTAATGGATTATATAACATCATGTACTTTTCAAAAAGCCCGTTGCGTGAGGAAACACAACGTTTGCTGAAGGAGTATGGCGTTGAGCTGCTGAAGCAAGTTGGCTGGATACGATCTGCCAATGAGAGCACTGTAACCACAAAAATTCGCTCAGCTGCAATATCGGCTGCAGGCTTTGCTGGAGATACAGCAACAATACACAAGTCAAAGAAGTTGTTCGATACATTTATCGAAGAAAAGCGCGGGATAGATCCTAATATCCGCTCTGCTGTTTATGGAGTTACCGCCTTTTATGGTGGAAAAGATGTATTCGATATATTATTAAAGAAGTACAAGACCGAAGAAGTGCCGGATGAGAAGATCCGGTACCTTCAGTCTTTAGGAATATTCAATGATGCTACATTGGCCAAAAATGCACTTTCATTCTCATTGTCAAAAGAGGTAAAATACGGAAACAGCATAATTATACCTGCAATGGTGTCTTCTCAGCCTATCGGGAAGAAATTAATATGGAGCTGGACTAAAAAGAATTGGAATACTCTTATGTCAAGGTATCCAAGCGGGACACATCTCCTCTCGTATTTTGCCGATAATCTTGGAGTTGTTAAGGACGAAAACACATTAAAGGATATAAAATCATTCTTTTCAAAAAGGCAGAACAAGCGCAGTGACATAGCCATGGCAATAGAGCAGGCAAATGAGATAGCAAAAATCAATATTCGCTTTATGAAGGAGAACGGGGTGTGATCCTGCCCGTTCTATTCCGCTTTGACAAAACTAGGCCGAATCAAGACCGAATGATACATGACATAAATAAGGCCCTCTCAGCAAAGAGCAGCCTCCTAATAAATGCGCCCACTGGGATAGGCAAAACAGATGCAGCCATATCTTCGATTCTTGAGTTTGCAATTAAAAACGGGCTAAAGGCCTTTTTTCTTACTCCAAAGATATCCCAACACAAGATAGCCGTAGAATCTCTGCAAGGTATACGAGAGAAATTCGCCCTTGACATAAGTTACATAGACATGGTGGGCAAGCGCAATCTATGTATTAATACAAAAGTCAATTACATAGAGGGAGAGTCCTTCTACAGAAGCTGTGAATCATTGGTCAAGGCCAAGAAGTGCCAGTTCTACACAAAAGCCAAAGAGAAAGGGGCATTTGAAAAGGTTAAGAATGATTCTTATCTGGGCCACAACCGATTCTTTGATTCATGCTTTGATAAAGGCATATGCGCATATGAAGCAGCATCCGATATTGCGAAGGACTCTATGTTTATTATAGCAGATTACTCGCATGTTCTCAACCCGTACACGCGTGCATCATTCTTCAAGAGGATAGGCGCTAGAATGGAAAACTCAATTATAATCTGGGACGAGGCACATAACATTATAAGTGCCGCAAGTTCCTATCTTAGCGCTAATCTCAGTACCTACTCCATAGCAAGTGCGAAGAAAGAATTGGCTGAAATGGAAAGCAACATAGATATAACCTACCTTGATTTCATACTGGAAAGCATAGCTGGAAAGCGCATTACAAATGCGTCCACAGGCGAGGCCTATTTTGACAAAAATGACATAGATAGCTTTATGCCTTCTGGGATTGAAGAAATAGTGGAGCAGTTGGAAAAAACAGGCCTTGAGTACATAACAAAGACAGAGTCAAAGCGCAGTTCCCTTTCTCACATATCGCGATTTCTGTCAGCACTCTATGAATCTGACGATTCATGTGCCAGGATAGTATCGAGAAAGGGCAGAGACATAAAGCTGTCAATCATAGCTCTTTATCCAAAGGAGCCTTTGTCGGTGCTTAAGGAGGCATACTCAAATATATTTATGAGTGGAACGCTGCTCCCGCTAAACATGTACCGCGAACTTTTCGATGTAAAGACAGCAGATACTGTCAACTACGCATCACCATTTCCGAAAAGTAACCGTCTGTGCCTTATAGATGCCGATGTGTCCACAAAGTATGAAGATAGGTCACCTGATAGTTATAAAAAAATAGCTAAGAAGATATGTGCTGTAAAAGGGAAAGTTAATGGTAATGTAGCTGTATTTTTCCCAAGTTTCGACGTGCTCGATTCCGTATACAGGTACATGGAACGGCAGGTTGAATATATACAACGCAGGGATATGCGAACCCATGCTGTCGAGACAATGATACGTGGGTTTAAGAGTGCTGATGACTCTCTTCTTTTCGCTGTAATGGGCGGGTCATTCAGCGAAGGCATAGATTACTCTAATAATGTAATAAAAGGCATAATAATTGTCGGCATACCTCTTGAAAGGCCGAACCTGGAGCTCAATTCAAGAATAGAATATATGAACAAGCTGTTCAATGGCAAAGGCAGTGAATATGCTTACATCATACCTGGCATAATACGGGTTGCGCAAGCTGCAGGAAGAGCCATCCGGAGCGAGTCAGACCGTGCATTTATTCTGCTAATGGACAAGAGGTACGACTGGAATATGTATAAATCTCTTATAAGCAATTTCATAAACATATCCAAGTCCTCAGATAACCTCACAGAAATAGCAAAGTTCCTAAACCAGAATTCTAGAGTCAAAAGCGATCAAAGCACAATAAGTAGCTCACCGGAAGGATCCTCCTTAACTGTGTAATGCATCGTATCTGTTACCCAGGGTGTGTTCTCGCTTGCCTTACCTGTCTCAATGTTGAACACTCCTGCATGCAGCGGACATATGAGTTCATCACCGTCTACGCTTCCATCAAAAAGAGGGCCCTGTTCATGCGTGCAGAGTCCGTCAAGCGCGTTGACCTTGCCATTGTGAAGAACTATGACGTAGTCCCGTTCGCCAATCCTAGCCTTCACAGGCTCATTCTCATGCATGTCTGATTTCTTTATTCCAAGTCTTTCTTCCATAGATCCACAGAAGTAAATATACTATAAAGACATAAATATTTTGTGAGTATTTATGCATTATCTAGCTTATACCTTCTGCCGCGCCATGTTATATTCTTCATTCTACTTGCCATAATGAGATTGATATCATATATGAACGGAAGCATTGCAGCTATCAAAGGTATTTCCCAGTAATGTGATCTAGAACGGCTATATACCATGGCCACGTTTTTGATGTAATGCACAAAGAATACAAGGAACAAAGGCGATATAAATACAGATAG
>DAHWQN010000027.1:0-268 GCA_027340645.1 Microcaldota archaeon | reverse complement strand
ATACCGGAAATAATTATCCATGCCTCTGCCGTATAATATGCTAAGCCAAAGTAAAGATTTTTTCTGTATCCTAAAAGCGTGAGCGCAGTCTGTCTGTTTGCCCATTCTGTAAAAGTGGTGAAACTATCATTGCAGTTAACTACTGGTTTTGGTTCAGGCACATAAGCTATTCGCAGTTTCTTAGACTTCGCTATCTTTGTAATGCAAATGTCATCGGATACAGAAAATTTAGAGTTCCTTAAGAAATCCATGGCCTTTTTGTCCATGA
>DAHWQN010000026.1 GCA_027340645.1 Microcaldota archaeon | reverse complement strand
CCTTCAATTAAATAAAATTATAATATTTTGAAATGGCCACATAGAAATCAAGCATGCCTGAAAATTTATCTTGCCACACAAAAATGATAAAAACGTTAGTGTATATAAAAGTGACATAAACATAAAGCAGATGCGAGTGAAATGAAAATGTGCAGCGAATATAAAAACATAGTACATCAATTGTCATCACACAAAGAGGGCGTCTCCAAGATACGCATATTTCGTCAAGGTGTCATTGTATGAACATAGGAATAGACTTCGATAACACAATCACAGACAACCCGGGACTTTTCAGGGAGCTTACAGCGGGTCTCTCAAAGAACAATCATATATACATTATATCTTCTTATGAAAAGGCAGAGGAGACTCTCATCGAGGAAATATCCTCCGAAAAAACACGCATGCTAAATGAGTGGGGCATAAATTTCAAGGAACTGTACCTGGCTCCGGAACCAGTACCGGAAAGCAAGGCAGCATACTGCAAAAAGAAAAATATCGTGCTCATGATAGATGACCTTCAGGAAAACCTCAGCAAAATTATGGAGATCTCCACTGACACGGTGTGCATGCGATATCTGAGTACATAGCATGCACAGTACAATAATATGCCGATGACTTAGAATGGACGGGGAAAAATTTAACATAAAATCTTTCGGCTTACAATCAAGTAAATATTCTAAAGAGGTGCAAGGTCTAAAGATACTTGTAAACACGCAAACGCCGCTTATCTGGTTTACTCATCCTCCAAAAGAGCCCAAGACTGTTGTCACTGATCTGTCGCAGTTAAGGGAGGGGGAAGATTATAACTATTCCACCGGCGGAGTCACGCGCATGGTTCAGCCTCTCCTGAAGCGCATGTTAAGCGAAGGTACAATAAGCGAAGCACATTGGGTGTCACTGAACTCTGCCGGATATAACACCATAAAAGCTGAAGGCATAACACATCATTTTGTGTCACTTGATAAGAGCAGAATGGAGAGCTACGGCAAGGTAAAGGAAGCAATGTGGAATGCCGCTCATGGCACAACAAAAGACACTACAGCAGCGCAGAAGATATTCCTGAGCGATGACTTTCCAGATTATGCTTATTACAATCGCCTCACAGCGGAGCTGATAAACGGCCTTGACAAGGATATAGACTTCGACATTTTCTATATACATGATTTTCAGCAGCTGCCAATAGGCCACATGCTTAACACACTAAAGCCGAAAATGTACCGCTGGCATACGCCTTTCGAGGAGAGCACAATACCAGAGAAGTGGAAGATGCTCATGAACACATACTTCAACGCCTATGATCTTATTGTAGTAAGCTCTGGCAAGTACTTAGAATCACTCAAGTCGTTCGGATACAATGGCAAGGTAAAGAAGCTGTATCCATATGTAGATCCTGAGGATTACACACGACCCAACAATGGCGAAGTATCTACTTTGTGTGATAGGCTTGGCATCAAGGATGAAGATGACGTAATGCTTGTCGTAGCCCGCATGGATCCTATGAAGGGCCAGGATAGGGCCATAGACGCCTTCGCATACATAGCAGGAAAGTACAAGAAGCTAAGGCTTGTTCTGGTAGGGAATGGCAGTTTCTCCAGCTCGAAGCAGGGGCTCGGCCTTTCGAAGGGTGCTGTGTGGCGTTCAGAGCTTGAGGAACAGGTAAACAAGCTAGGAATTTCAGACAGGGTTATATTCACTGGCCATCTTCCGCAGAATGAACTCGATGCCTTATACGAGAGATGCAACTTTACACTCCTCCCTTCGATAAAGGAGGGGTTCGGGCTCGTAGTTGTGGAGAGCTGGCTGCATCACAAAGCATGCATTGTCACTAATCGCGCAGGAATAGCAGAATTAATCACCGCAGGAAAAGACGGGCTTCTGATAAATCCTGATGACATGCAGGATATTGCAGCTAAGATTTCCATTCTGCTTGAAGACCGCTCTATCTCCAGAAAAATTGGGCAAGCTGGATTTGAGGTTTCGAAGCTATGCTCAATAAGCGCTGGTCTGCATGAAGAGACGAAAGCAATAAAAGAGTTGGTAGCAGAATAAGGTCATGAACATACTGCAGGTTCTTGTTCCTATAGCGTATGCCGGCATAATACTCATTGCTACGTGGATAGTGGCCCGATTCATCAGCGTTATAATAAGACGTCTTATGGGCCGTAGCACGCAGATGTTGGGTGCACAGATACAGCGCCTCGTGTGGGTGTTAGTCTGGCTTATAGGCCTGATACTGGCAATAGAAGAATTGGGAGTCAATCCAGCCATACTGCTGCTTATGGTGGGTCTTCTTGGTGTAGCCGTAATCGTTGCCATACGTGGTCCTCTGGAAAACTTTGGGGCCAGGTACTTCACCTTCGGCTACATACCGTTCAAGGTCGGCGATTCTATAACAGTCCTGGGACATTCTGGCAAGGTAATAGAAATAAACTCCATCAGCACCATAATTTTGGCTGATGACCACATTGTCTCAGTGCCGAACTCTGCATTCATGAAGGAAACAGTAGTCAATACCACGCATCAGGCCTGGAAAGCCATTTCTGTCCCGATTGTAGTAAACAACGAGATTGATATCCCTGCTCTTGAGGGTGAAATTCTGCGGAGCATGAACAAACTCAGGTCAAACTTCGATGATAGATTCCCTCCTATACTTACGCTTGTGTCAAGAGACAAACAATCCACAAGATTTGTCCTTAACCTCATGATACGCAATCCTGAGAGGCGCGATGCCATAATAAATGAAGTCAATAATCGCATTGATGATGTAATAGATGTTGCAAAGAAATCCCAGAAACAGAAAGGTAGGCAACATAAATAAGCTATCAAGGCAATGACGTGTCTAAATATTCAAACAAACAGAATAGAGGTATGGATTCAGAAAATCCGTACGATGATATTGCATGCTCTGTTTCAGAATTCCAGTCAATACCGATAGATGTCTCGTTGGATGAAAAAGTCGGCATTTCAGAAGACACTAGAAAAAGCATATTCCGTTGGGGTGGGCAGTTCCCCCCTGAACTTGCAGCCTTTATCATAGCAAAGCATGCTGTCAGAGGCTCTGTCATTGTGGATCCATTCTGCGGCAGCGGAACCGTTCTGTTTGAATCAGTAAGGCTCGGACTCACATGTTTCGGTTCTGATATAAACCCGGCAGCTGTAGGATTGTCTAAAACAGCAGAATTTAGTAACATTCCCAATAAATCCAGAGAATCACTGCTTGAAAATGCATATAATATTTTCCAAAAAGCACTCAACAGTGGCATTTCACCAGAATCAAACTCTAAGCTAACACATTTCGACTACGAGAATATTAAAAAATCCATAGCGAACATTTCACCAGATTCTGAAGTTTTCAACATAATATTCAACGTTCTTATGCGACTTTCAATATCCAAAGAAAAAGGCACAGTTCCGGGTCTAGTCAATGCTTTCAATATCCATAAAAAAATAATCAATTCACTGCCATACTCTAAAAACAAATGCGATGTAAAAATATCTGATGCAGGCAGTCTGCCCCTAAAACCCAAATCAGCAGACCTTGTGCTTACCTCTCCGCCTTACCCTGGGGTATTTGATTATTATAAAAATTATAAATGGGTTATGCACTTCCTCGGATGGAACATCTCTGAAATAGCAAGGAAAGAAATAGGCCACGGACGTGGTTCCGGAAACATTAAATCCTGGCTTATTAAATATTCATACGACATGCACAACGCATTATGCGAAATCCACCGTATCCTAAAAAATTCCGGCAGGCTGATTTTAGTGGTTGACAGCAATACTGATATCGGCAAGTCAAAATTTGATACTTCAGCACTGTTGTATCTCATCTCAACACTTAACTGCGGGTTCAAGCTCGTTGAAAGGCAGCAACGCCACTTCACTGGAAGGAACGGCAATATAATTACAGAGGACATTTTACATCTCTTGCCAATAAATACAAATACGAATCTCAATGATCAGCGCATTCGGAAGTTTGTTGAGTATCTTTATGCAGAAACAAACAAAAATGCAAAATAAATAAAGAAACAAAATTGCCCTACAACATCAGAGAGCCACAAATATATTTGCCTTGCTGGCCGTATATACAAGGCAACACTATAACTTTATCCACCACTAATTCCAGATACTATACCTAGTACGTGTCTTAAAGCTCCGCCTATCTCCATTACAACATCCGCATCTTCAGTACCTGCAGAGATCCTGACGTATGGTTCTTTCCCTTTGGAATCCAAAGGTGTATAGTCATTCGGATAGATGGCCGTGAAATCGAAGCCAAAGCTTTCAATGTTCAGGCAAGCGGCCTTAATCACTGGTGCAGAGAAGAGCGCATCAGTTAATGCGTACTGATTGATATTCCCTTTAGTACGCAAGAAGAATAATGGAGCAGCTCCGCCTGGATAATTCTTATTTGCAAACTCCGATTCAGGATGGCCAGCGAGGTTTGGATAGGAAACAGAGAATGCGGAATCTCGCAGTAATACAGAGGAGCACGATTCCGCAAGTATTTTCGCATTCGTGAATATCCTGTTGTTTCTATCCGCAAACTCCTTCGGACTTATAATATCATTGTTGAGAAGTTTGGCTGGAATGCGGTCGGGGGCCCCTCCAGTGATAGTCCTTAAAAGTTTTAACCTCTCTACAACACGCGGATCTTTTGCATAAGCAAACCCTACAGAGCTCCTATTCTTCGTATAGAACTTTGTTCCACTCTCCACAACAATAATGTTCAAGTCATTTTCTATAAGCTCCTCGGGCCGTATCCTATCAGCAGCGAGTGTATTGTCCAACACTGTCAGTAGTCCTGGGTCCTTAAGGCCTGGTATACTGAGAAATCTCTTCACATCCAGAATTGGGATATCGGGACCATTTCCAATAGTCTCAAGGAACACAATCTGTGGTCTATATTTTCTAATAGCATCAGAGAGCCCTTCTATTGAGTAAGAACTTACCTCTTCCGGAATCACTCCCTTCGATACTAAAATTTCGGAAAAGTACTGCTTAGTTCTTGTATACTCATTGTGGCCATGTACTGCAATTAATCCTGCTCTAGGGCGCCAGTATTCCAGCGCGGCTACGACTGCAGTCATACCATAATTATATACTGCCACTCTATTGCACTCAAGGCCGAGCAGCGTAGCTACCTTCTCCTCCACATCCTCCAGTTCAGGAGTGCCGCTCCTTGCATATCTGCTTGGTATTCCGCCTCTCCGCCGTGCCTCCTTCAGCTCCTCTGTGTCTTTCCATTCCTTGACACTAAGGTCTTCGGTGGAAAGTCTTGCAGAACTAACATTATCTTTTACCTTGACAGGCTTTGCTTTTTTATTTAACATAAAACCACGCATTGTATACAAAATAGCTAATCCCCTTCCTGTCTAATGTAGTTGTGCAAAGCAAGAAGCCTGCCTTCCGCCCTCTGAACTTGCCGCTCCTTTTGGGATCTCACCGCCTCCTTTACAAGCATCTTGGCATGCTCATCCTCTTTGTTGTTTTCTTGAAGTTTCAATCCTTTTTCAAGCAAAGCATCCGGATGCAGTGGATCTAATATCAACGCATTTTCATATGCTAATAAAGCATCATCTCTTCTCCCAAGTTTTTCCAATGTTTTGCCGTAATCAGTCCATATATCCGCACTAAAAGGATTTTTATCCAGCGATTCTTCAAATAATTTTAGCGCAGCTTCAAAATTTCCTTTATAATACGCTGCAACTCCTCCAACATCTGGACGTTTTCCTTCACCAAGGTCCGCCAAAAGGCTTGCCCTTAAAAATCTGTCTTCAACTACGCTGGCGCGTAGAAGTTGAGTTAACCTCTCCTTATTATGTGTTAATAAGCTCCCGCTGCCATCATTCTCCACAGGTTTTTTCACTACATGTTCTACCATAAAACCACTTTTTTGCGAAACTGATGTGAACCTGAGTATATATAATAGTTTTTGTCATAAATATTCAAATATGAATAAAGCTCATGAGAATATCAATCAAAAAGCTATCGTGATTTTATGTCATACCAACTAAGTTCCATATCATATAAAAGGAAAAGGCTGAATCTCACGCAACAGGTACTTGCGAAGAAGGCAGGAATAAGCCAATCTTTGCTGACAAAGATAGAACGCGGCGTAGTTGTGCCCAATTACAATATAGCAATGCGGCTTTTCGAGGCACTGGAAGAATTGGAGCACAGTGATGAAAAGACGCTGTCAGATATAATGCATCTAGGAGTCATCACAGTAAAAATATCAGATACGGTAGAAGATGCAGCGAGAATAGTGAAGAAGCATGCCATATCCCAGCTTCCTGTCATGGACGGCGCAGTGATAACTGGGGTAGTTACAACAAGCATGCTTGTTGGAGTTCAAGGAAGTGTTCGTATAAGCAGCATAATGAAAGAACCATATCCGATACTTAGCATCAAAACTCCAGTGGACACGGCAAGAGCGCTGCTCAAGCAATACCCCGCAATACTTGTAATAGACAAAAGCTCTTTAGTAGGGATAGTTACTGCAGAGGACATGCTCTGACCGGCTTACCTGAAACCTATGACCTGGAAGCCATATTTATCAATGTCGTCCTGCGGCCAAAACCTCTTGTTGCTCACATCGTTGAGCTTTGCAACATATGTTACTGACTTCTCTATCTTCCTGCCTGTATACTGCTTGGTCTCAGGGTTATACTCCCGCAGTATTAGCCTGTCGCCCTTCCTGCACTCGAAGTCCCCTAGCCTTATCTCGAAGGTTTTGTCCCCAGAGACTATTCTCTCAAAAAATTCCGGCCATACCTTTTTTTCTATGTCCATAAATTCACCCAATCATTTCCCTATCATTCAATATCCAATATGCAACAAACAGGCCGGCTAATGCGGCTACAATCCCAATACCTGATATGGGAGTCAAAGCTATGATGAAATTGATTGCAGTAGGTGCAGTGAATATCAGTAAGTATGAGAATGCATCAGCTCCATTTCTATGCCTGATCTTAAAGTAGCTTACAATGAACAGCGCCAAAAACAGTATAAATATTGAAATAAGCAGCAATGAGCCTGCCGCGGCTCCACCAAAAACAACTTCTACAATACCTGGGAATATAAGCCCAACAATCCCGATTATGGCGAATGTAGATATGCTTATTTTAGAATAAGAATCAGATAGCGGCATACTTTCTGCAATGCCAGTGGATCCTAAATACTCTTCAAGCGTCTGACCGTTTGCTTTAGGGTTTGAAACAAACGTCTTTTCAGTCTGCACATCCGACATATTTACCAATAAAGTTTGGAAGCAAAAACTAAATAATGCATGTCATGCCCGGCTGTCTTGTTTCTTTGCTTCAGCTATTACTGTTTTGTAGTCCGGTTCTACTGTAGGGTCGTCTGAAACCCATTTGAATGCTATTTTGCCATTCCTGTCCACTATGAATATTGCGCGCTTAGATGCAGTGTAGCCTTTCATATTCGCGAAGTCCTTCAGTTCAATACCGAACTTCTTTGTCGCCTCTCTGGAGTAATCGCTCAAAAGAGCGAAACCAATCCTATTATGTTCCTTAAAAGCCTTATTTGCAAAGGGGCCGTCAACGCTTATGCCTATAACTTTTACTCCCGCATCATCCAGCTTTGACATGCTATC
>DAHWQN010000025.1:260-7780 GCA_027340645.1 Microcaldota archaeon | reverse complement strand
CCCTCTCCATGCCTTTGTAGTATGCCGGAACGCGTAGTATGGCGCTCCTGTTGGCTCTGCTCCACGCCGTATACACTGGAGCTTCGAATCCAGGTATCAAACGGCGATAGCTGTTTGCCGTAGAGTTGGATATCGCAGACAACGCACCTGCATGTCTGAGTATGCCTCCTATTACATATCTCCCGAGTGCGCTTATCTCAGCATAATCATCATTCGGATCGTACATCAGATTTCTTTTCCCGTCGTTCGTCCAAAGGCTGAAATGCGTGTGCATTCCAGTCCCGTTGTCACCATACAACGGCTTAGGCATAAACGTGGCGATCATATTGTGCAGTGCGGCTATGTTTTTGACCACGTACTTTAGGGTCTGCACCTTGTCAGCGGCGTCTGTCAGTGTTGTGAATCCGAAGTTTATCTCACCCTGCCCAGCAGTTGCGACCTCGTGGTGTGTTGCCTCTATCTTGAACCCAAAACTGTTCTCAAGCGCGTTTACGGCATCAAGTCTAACCCCCATAAGCTGATCTACTGGCGGCGCAGGATAATAACCCTCCTTGTATCTTACGAAGAAGCCACCCTCCTCGCTCCATGGTGATTCCTTCGAGCTTATCCTGTATGATGTGCCTGCCTGCGGGGTCGATACGTCTATCTCTATCTTATCGAAGATGAAGAACTCAGGCTCAGGCCCTAAAAAGCTCTTATATCCCTTTTCATTCTGGTATTTCTCCGCATTTTCAGCAACGCCCCTCGGATCCCTCTCAAATCTTCCCCTGCCCCCGCCCCACATTATTTTCGCTATAACACGTGCGGTGCCCTGGCCCCATGGTATCACGGCCATCGACTCAGGCACAGGTACAAGAAGCATGTCGCTCTCGTTTATCGAGGTAAAGCCCTTTATGCTGCTGCCGTCGAGCTTTCCAAATCCATTGACAAACGAGTCTTCGGTGAACTCCCTAGCAGGTAACGTTATATGATGAAGACGTCCTGCCAGATCGGTAAACTGGACATCGACCCAACCTATCTTGTTCTCCTTTATAAGGCTCAGCGCCCTTTCCACAATCTCCTCCACATAACCACCTGATTGGATACGTGACTCATGTCTAAATATCTTCTGTCCTGTCAGTGCAACAACCGCACGCATAACTTATAGTTATCAGTCCATGCTGAGGCAAAGCAACCTGTGCTCAATTACAAATTACGGTTCTATCAAAGTACTTACGGCGCCAATAACCTTCACAACCAGAAGAGCAACTAACAGAGAAGTGCCAGGCTATCTCGAAAGCCGTTGCTGCACAACATCGCCTGTGAGCTCCCTATACGCGTCAGATCCTATCCACCTCGCGCTCTTAAGTTCACTCTCTTTCAGGTCTTCCGCTGTTTTAATCGCAATCCTGTTCAAATTCGCATTACGTTTTCCTATTTCTCTAAGTGCCCAGTTTACAGCCTTCCTCACAAAGTTTCTGTCATCTGCAGACTCACGTACTATTAATGGCAGAAATCCTGAGAATACATCATCTCCGAATTCCTTCCTATGCACTGCCATGTACGCCATGAGCGAGAATGCGGCTCTCTTCTCAAATTCTGGTTTGCGAGTACTCCATTTCGCAGCCTTGTCAAGTGCGAAATCAGTCTTCCAGAACAAATTTCCGCAGGCGCTATCGCATATGTCCCAAGAATTAATGCCGTGGACCCAGCGTTCAAGCTGACGGTCTGAAACTTTCTTCGGATCACCTAATATTGTTGCAAGCACCATTCCCTCATGCACCCCAGAATCCCACAACTTAAGTGACATTTTCTGGTCTGTGCCTATCTCCTTTGCGAGTTTCCTTAGAGCAGGCAATGTTATTCCTAAAGCTGTGCTGGTATCTATTCCAAACCTTCTCATTCCTTCCACGCCGCCTACGCTTTCCATTGCAACTAGGCGCGTCATAACTGTTTCATACTCCATCCTATTCCTCCAAAAGCCTGTCAAGCTTCTTGTTATAATGCTTCCTTATGTTATCAAAATCAAGGCCCTCCAGTCTATAATACACACTATGCGGCAAATCCAATTTATGGCTAATAGTACCATTTATCCTTAATTCCCTATAAACTTTCATGGCGTCAGCAGTGCTCTTGCCTTCTATACTCAACTCGCACTTCATATATGGCCATTCAATTATTGTAATACTCCGCCCGTCTAAATCGTATGTTTCCTTACCCACTTCAATATAACTGTAATTCACAGCATGAAGCACGGCTCTGGCTATCTTCACAGCTGTAATGAAATCGCTAACACTGATTATGTGCTCTACAGGAAGCTTGCGTGGCGATGGCATATGCCTGAGCTGTATGCTGACACTGCCGTTGTCATCGTTTATTTTCATCCACGTATTATACCTTTTCTCGCTTTCATTCAATGCGTTGCTCTGTGCAGTATCTATTTCAAAGATCACACTTCTTGAAACGTACTTGGAATGCATCTTCGCCTTGCCATCCTTTAGCTTTTTGAGAACTTCATCCTTGTCTATGTTTACTATCCTTAAAACATTACTTTTCCCCCTGCTATCTCCTATCGCCGCTGCCATTTATCACACCCCTCTCCTTTCTACTCCTAAGTTTCTCTATGTTATAACTGGCTATCTCGTCAAGATCAATGTCCATCTCATGCGCTATCTGAGAAACATACCACATCACATCTCCAAGCTCCGCCTTTATATCCTCTCTGTCCAAGGCTTTGCCATCCCTTGCCTGTTTCTTTATCTTGTTAAGAAGTTCGCCAACTTCACCAGCCAATCCCAATGCCGGATAGTATACGCCTCCATCAAGGTTTTTCGGATAAACCGCAGTCATCTTCGTATTTTTCTGGTATTCTGCAAAGTCCATTAATGCACCATTTGCTTTACTCTGACAAGCTTAATATATTTTAGTGAATTAATAACAAATATGTGTTAAGTGTTTTTATGGTAGAGATAACGAAAGCCACAATACGGAAGATAATAGATTCGAGAGGTAATCCGACTGTTGAGGTCGACATAGTATCAAATAAAATCTCAGGCAGGGCGGCGGCTCCAAGTGGGGCAAGCAAAGGCACATTTGAAGTAAAGGATTATCCTGAAGGAGGCATAAGTTCTGGGATAAAAGGCTTTGATAGAGTGGCAAGAATGGCTACAGGCATGCGGTTGTCAGATCAGAGGAACTTCGATTCAATGCTACATGAAGCAGATGGCACTGACAATTTCGCAGTTGTGGGTGGCAATGTTGCTGTGGCAGCATCATTAGCGTATGCCAAAGCGTCTGCTATTTCAGAAAACTTAGAGCTCTACCAGTCACTTTCCCGCAGCAGCACAGTAAGCATGCCGCAGCCTATGGGTAACATAATAGGTGGCGGAAAGCACGCGATAAATGGTACAACCATGCAGGAGTTTCTTTCATTGTCAAACGGAAAGACATACTCTGATTCTGCATTTGCCAATGTTTCTGTTCATAAAAAAGTCGGAGAGATGCTACGGGCAAAGTTTCCACAACTTAGCTTAGGACTAGGAGATGAAAAAGCCTGGGTTGCACCATTAACCGATAGCGAAGCGCTTGAGATAATGTCGAATGCGATAAATTCAGTACATGAGAAAACTGGCGTAGAGTTGAGTCTGGCAGTAGATCTTGCTGCATCAGAGTTCTATGATAATAACACTTATTCATACCAGGACAGAATGCTATCTACTGATGAACAGATAGAATTTATTGCAGACCTTGTTGAGCGTTTTGGCATAAAATCCATAGAGGATCCGTTGAATGAATCAGACTTTGAGGGTTTTGCCAAGCTTACAAAGAAAATAGGCAGCAAGGCAATGATAATAGGCGACGATCTCTTTGTGACAAATAAAGAGAGACTGCAGAAGGGCATAAACGCAGGCGCTGCAAACGCAATATTGATCAAACCTAATCAAATAGGCACACTATCTGACATGATAGACACCGTAAAGCTTGCCAAAAAGAACAATTACGAGACAGTTATATCGCACAGGAGTGGTGAGACAGAGGACTCTTCTATAGCACATTTGGCAGTCGGTCTTGGTATAGGCTATATCAAGACAGGAACAATAGGCGGCGAGAGGACAGCGAAACACAATGAGCTAATAAGAATAGAAGAGAATAAATGACTCTTTGCGTAACAGTCAAAATAGGCTGTCTCCAGTCATCTCTACGGGTTTATCTATATTTAATAGCTTTAGGACGGTAGGGGCAACATCCTGAAGGCCTTTTCCTTCTTTAAGTATAAGGTTCTTAAGTTCTGGGTCATTGCTTACAATCACGAACGGCACCTTGTTTTTGGTGTGGCTTGTGCGCATACCCTCTCCTTTATCCTCTATACATCCATGGTCAGCAAGTACTAATACAACTCCATTCGCCCTCAATGTTTCCTCAACAACCTTATTCACATTGTCATCCACGGCCTTCACAGCTTTAAGTATCGCTTCCCACACGCCTGTATGCCCAACCATATCTGCATTGACGAAGTTCGTTATTATTACGTCATACTTTCCAGTTTGGATCTCTTTTACAAGTCTATCTCCGATTTCATATACTGACATCTCAGGTTTGAGGTCATATGTAGCTACCTTCGGACTTGGTATCATAACTCTATCCTCACCCGCGTCTGCCTTTTCTATCTGACCATTAAAGAAGAATGTAACATGCGCATACTTTTCCGTTTCGCTTATTCTGAGCTGCTTTAATCCATTATGCGAAATAACGTTACCCAGAAGATTGGTTACCGGATCTGGAGGGTAAGCCACGTGCGCTCTCTTGTTCATAGGTGAATAAAATTCCGTCATTGCTGAAAAATAGATATCAAGAGGTGCACGCTCCCATCCATCAAAACTGTCTTCAATCATAGCTTTGGTAAGCTGACGCGTTCTGTCTGTCCTGAAATTATAAAATATTACGCTATCGCCTTTTTTAATACCATGATACCAGGTCGCCTTTGCGGGCACCACGAACTCATCTGTTTCACCCTTGGCGTAGCACTGCTCAAGGTGTTTCACCGGATCATCAAAAACAACCTTACTTTCTGCATTTGCAATGCAGTCAAATGCTGCCTTTGTCCTATCCCATTTATTGTCCCTATCCATTGAATAGTACCTGCCTGATATGCTGCCTATCTTTCCAATTCCTAGAGAAGCAGCATGGTTCATAAGGTCCCTCATATTGCCGATAGTTCCGTTTACTGGTGCGTCCCTCCCGTCTGATATTACGTGTATGACAACATTGCTGAAATTATTTCTCTTACAAAGCTCAAGAATTGCGATGCAGTGGTCTATGTGTGCATGTACTCCCTCTTTCTGGAGAAGACCAATGATGTGCAACACTGAATTGTTTTTCTTGCTGTTCTCAACTGCACCAAGAAGCGCGCCGTTTTTAAAAAAATTGCCGTTCCGTATATCCTTGTTTATTCGCTGCAACGATTGAAAGAATATTCGGCCTGCTCCTATTGTCATATGCCCTACTTCAGAATTGCCTTGATATCCTTCAGGAAGGCCTACAGCTTCACCCGAAGCGTCAAGCAGCGTATTCGGATATGTTTCCATAAGTTTTTTGGTAAACGGATTTTCTCCAAGTACTGTGGCATTGAATGTGCTCTCTTCCCTAAAGCCCCAACCATCACGTATTATCATCACAATCGGTCTATGCGCCATTAGCTCGCCTATGTTTTGCAGTATATTCTTATTGTTTGAATAACTGCTTTATAGCTGTGTATGCGTTCTCGTGTTATCTAGTAAACATATGTGTTTTCCATTTACGCCGCATGCTTATGCTATTGTAAACATTCAAAGTATTTATTGGGTAGTCATGTAAAATTCAGTTTAGGCGATTCAAGTGATGCTTTCTAAAGTATACATCATGTATTTAAGCTACTACCATTGAATAATAGTAATGATTTTATGGCAAGTAAAACAAGTGTTGTTGGCAAGAGAGCAATTCCAATGGTTGCAATAATCGGGATTATTCTGGTGGTTGTCGCAGTAGCTATTATCGGGATTTGGTTTGCAACACAACATTCATCAGTAACTGTTTCTGGATCAGCAACATCGCAGCAGTCCAGTTTAGGAAATCCATCGTCTCAGGCAACAAATGTATACCTCAATGAAAGTCAGTTCGTGAGTCTTCTGGGTCCCGGAGGAATATATAATTCAACAGGAAATACGAATCCGGAAACTCTTGCACAACAGATAATGAGTTCAACAAACAGCAGCAGCCAGGGTTATCTGGCGAATAATGTTTCGGCTGCCTGGGTATCTGTATATAGCATTAACACCACCACCAGCAAGATTTATGCGGAGGAAATAGTCTTCCAGTCTTCTGTTGCAAAGAATGTATATACCGCAGCACAAAAAAGTGCAACGTCTCATGGTAATTACACCGCATTGATAAACTCAAGTGCGGATGGAATGACGTACTTTTACATTACAACAAACACCTATGGTGTAGGTAGCTCAGCACTTATGGGTTATAAGGACAATTACGTTGCAATGTACCTTGGGCTTGGTGGCAATGCCAACTACAGTGACATAGGATCTGAAATTGCATCAAAGCTTCCTTGAGCGCTACGGTTTCTTTTCCTTTTTATTTTTCTGTTGATTGAAGATAGCAAAGCTTTCAGAAAACCTTTTATTTGCTGTTATTCTTATATTTCGTGCGACTAGTGCTGATATGATAAGCATAAAAACTGATCTTGACAACGAGATTAGCTTAAAGGAAGAAACAGTAATTGCGGATGGTAAAAATTTAACCGTAAGAAATGCATCCAAGGTTCTCTATACAATAAAAAGCAGGAGCATAGACCATGCATATGTGGAGCCGGGTCTTGGCATATGCAAGCTGGTAATTAAAACAAAGGATGGCAAGGAGCACGAGGTAGCATACTTCACTAAAAAAAGGGAGGAGAACTTCCAGAGATTTGCCACAGCAATAAACGAATACATAAGCAAAGGCAAGGATATAAAGATAAACTTTGAGGAAATCAAAAGGAAGCCTGCCGGAGGTGTCAGCACTGTCATATGGCTCTATGGCCTCACATCAAAGCACAAACGACTTCTTGCCATAGGTGCATTCATATCACTGCTTGTTGTGCTCGTCAATCTTGTACCTCCATACCTGCTCAATATACTCATAGATAACGTCATACTTTCAGGTACGCACTCGCAGACGCTGTTCTTGGACCTTACTGCGGTGCTTGCGGCCTCGTACGGCGCGTCTGCGCTCCTCGGCATAGCGCAGAGCTATCTACTCAATCTCGCTGGCAACAAGATTGTAACCGATCTACGCAGCAAGCTGTTCGGGCACTCCATACGGCTGCCGCCGTCATTCATAGAAAAGACTACAACAAGCAGGATAATATCCCGACTTATTAACGATGTGAGTAACACACAGTGGCTCATGACTTTCGGCATTCCAACTCTTATAACTAACTTTCTGACAATAATAGGTATAGGTGCAGTCCTATTCACTCTTTATTCTTCACTTGCTATATATGTGCTGATACC
>DAHWQN010000025.1:0-250 GCA_027340645.1 Microcaldota archaeon | reverse complement strand
GATAATAATAATATTGATTGTGGACTACAGAAGGAAGGCACGGCGGAAATACCACAAGAACTACCGCAGGAACGCAGACATGATGTCTAAGATGTCAGATGTCATACCAAACTACTCGATAGTCAAAGCGGCAGCAAACGAGGGCTACGAAAGCGAAGTTTTCAGCGGTGTGCTTGACAACTACTATAATTCTCAGATGGATGTCCTAGGCCTAAATTTTGTGAGATGGCCTGCCGTGGGCTTCTTTACC
>DAHWQN010000024.1 GCA_027340645.1 Microcaldota archaeon | reverse complement strand
CCTGTAAAGATGCGTGACGGAAGCACAAAGGTATTTACCGGATTCAGGGTGCTCTACAACGACGCAAGAGGCCCGGGCAAGGGCGGCATAAGATATCATCCAGGTGAGAGCATAGATACAGTAAAGGCACTCTCCGCATGGATGACTTGGAAGACATCCTTGGCAAACATACCGTATGGCGGAGCAAAGGGCGGGATAATATGCAATCCAAAAGAACTCAATGAATCAGAACTTGAGAACCTTTCACGTGGTTACATACGTGCCCTGGGCAGGCTGATAGGTCCCAAGGTAGACATACCAGCGCCAGATGTATATACAAATCCGCAGATAATGGCATGGATGATGGACGAGTACAGTAAAATAGTAGGTCACAATGAGTTCGGAGTTATAACGGGCAAACCTCTCGAAGTAGGCGGCTCGGAGGGAAGATTTGACAGCACCGCCATGGGAGGCATGTATGTATTAAGGGAGGCAGCAAAGATCAAAAAAATAAACCTGCGAAACGCAAAGATAGCAATACAGGGATTTGGCAATGCAGGAAATTTTGCTTTTGATCTGTCAAACAAGCTTTTTGGATCTAAAGTAGTCGCTGTGAGCGATTCGTCAGGCGGCGCATACTCGCCGAAGGGCTTGGATTATCAGAAACTCAAGGAAGCAAAATCAAAAACAGGCAGTGTTGAAAACTGCAAGGGCGTCGAGAGCGTAAGTAACGAGGAATTGTTGGAGATGGATGTGGATATTCTTATACCGTCCGCTATAGAGAATCAGATAACGGAGAAGAATGCGGATAAGATAAACGCTAAAATAGTTCTTGAATTGGCAAACGGGCCTGTTACGCCAGGAGCAGACGACATATTATTCCAGAGGGGCATATTGGATTTGCCTGACTTTTTAGTAAACTCTGGCGGAGTTATCGTCTCTTACTTTGAGTGGGTTCAAAACATCCAGAGTTTCTATTGGACAGAGGAAGATGTGTACAAGCGCCTCGACTCCATAATAACAAAGGCATTCAAGGATGTTATAGGCACTCAAAATGAGTATAAAAACAAGGGCAAAAAGATAAGCCCACGTATGGCGGCGTATATAGTCGCAGTAAATAGAGTTGCAGCTGCGATGAAGTTACGCGGATGGTATTGATGATTCTATGAAGTATCAGTATTTAGTAGTGGCAATAGTGGCTATAGCAGTAGTCGCCATAGGCGTATACGTTGTTTTTAGTGCTGGAACGCAAGTAGTAGTTTCTGGAGACAACGTATCTGTTTATTACACAGGCTCGTTTAGCAATGGAACTGTATTTCAATCCGACTTCGGTGGGCAGCCCCTTAATTTTATTGTTGGAGCGAATCAGGTTATACCCGGGTTTAACAATGCAGTAATAGGCATGATGCTCAATCAGACAAAGAACGTTACGATACCGGTAAATGAAGCGTATGGACAAGTCAATCCGAACCTTTTCGTAAGCGTACCGGTAAATGCATTTGGCAACCAGACTATAAAAATAGGGCAAACAGTATTGGAAAAAATTCCAAATGGAGGCCAGGTTACAGGCATTGTAACCAAAGTGAATACTTCAAACGTTACAGTTGACTTCAATCCGCCGCTTGCTGGACATACGCTTATTTTCACAATAAAGATAATAGGCATAAAAAAGAGTAGCAGTTGAGCCTTTGCATTTGAAGCAGGGCATATGATACCCCACTGCATATAGAGATATTCCACTTGGTTTACTGCTAGAGGATGTCGCTTTGTGAATCATCTGCCCTTATGCGACATTAAAATGTATATGAGTATTGCGAACACTGCGGAAAGAACCATTACGGCTGCAGCAAGGGTTATTAGGGAAACAGCATTCTCTAAAGTAAACACCCCAGTAGCGTTTTCAGCGGAAAAATTTAATGGTGTAATCACTGAAGGTTTACTGCTGTTGATGCTGAAAAAGCCAAAAGCCCCAAGAGCGTCTATGGAGTTTCCAGGCTGTGTGGTAATAGAGGAGGTATTGTACAAATACTCTCCCATAATACTTCCGTTAGTTATACTTATATAAATCCCGGGATAAACGACGTCAGGATATGCTGTGTAGTTCGCCAGGGTATTTTTCCCAGTTACTGCCCATACTATTGAATAACCCGACAACGCGTTTGAAGACGACGTGTTTTCAGCATAGGATAGTGTTGCGGTACCATCATACACACCATACAAAGATGCAATGGATATTGCTGAGCCTGAAGTCACATTTATTACATACGAACGTTGAGGGCCATAATATCCAATAACATTATTTTCACCGTTTAGCACAACAGTTATACCGGAAATATGGGACATGGTAAGATTTGAGCTGCTGAAAGCGCTCGCAATAGTACCATTATCAAAAGGCAGTTTATATGAAAAGTATAAAGAGGTTTGATTTGTAGCACTAAAGTAAAATCCTGAAGTATATGCCACATATCGCGTGGAGTAATTCTCGCCTAGTCTGCTTGAGATGTATAATTTGCCTGCAGCTATGGACGCGCTACTAGCATTCTCTGTGGTAAACTTGCTCGACACAGAGATCGTATTTGATACAATTGCATTGCCCGGCAAGGGATTGGGAAAGTGGACGCTAGGCTGCGCGTACAACAACCCAAAAAGTATCGCCAATGCCGTGAAAAAGAACAATATCGAGATTCGCATAGTTTACTATCGAAGCGTATCTATAAAGAGGTTGCCATAGCACAGCACACACTATCAGCGGACATCGCCGAAGGTGCAGAAGCATGCGGATCAGTGTTTAAAGTAAAGATTGTTCTGTTCCGAACATAGAGTAACTATGTTTTTAAACATACAATTCTGATTCATTTACGAAAAGTCGCATGTTCATGCGCGAAGGTTTAAAAGTGTTAGTATCAAAAACACTAGAGGTTGTGGTTTCTTGTATAAAGAAACACAATATATAGATGTATATGGGATTTCTATGATAACTGAAATAATAAAGAGGGATGGGAAAATAACAAATTTTGATAGTGGAAAGATACTTTCCGCGATAGAGAAGGCCATGGCCGCTTCGGGCTTCAAGGATGGAGATGTCAAACTAAGAGCCAAACATCTCACTGAAGAAGTTGTACGCCGTCTTGAAAAAGACTTTGAGCGTCCGACAGTTGAGCAGATACAAGACGTAGTTGAAAAGGTGCTTATGAGCAATGGGCTAAATGATTTGGCAAGGGCATACATAATATACAGAAAACAGCACCAGAATCTGAGAGAAAGCATATCAGTTGAGGAACACCTTGATTTTGTAGACAGTTATGTGAATGAGACAGACTGGATGGTAAACGAGAACGCGAATATGGGATACTCGTTGCAGGGCCTGAACAATTATATAACTTCGAATATAACTTCAATATACTGGTTGAACAAGGTCTACTCGGAAGATGCTAAGTTTGCGCATAAGAATGGTGACATACACATACATCAGCTCAATGTTTTGGGGCCGTACTGTGTCGGCTGGGATCTCAAGGATTTGCTGATAAGGGGATTCCGTGGCGCAGCAGGGAAGATAGAATCGAAACCTCCAAAGCACTTCAGAACGGCGCTTATGCAGATAGTCAACTTCTTTTACACATTACAGGGTGAGTGTGCAGGTGCGCAAGCGCTATCAAATTTTGATACATATTTAGCGCCATTCATAAAGTATGATGGGCTAACGTATCTAGAGGTCAAGCAGGCATTGCAGGAGTTCCTGTTCAATATGAATGTGCCTACCCGTGTTGGCTTCCAGACACCGTTTACGAATCTTACAATGGATCTTCAAATCCCAGAGTATATGGGAACGGAACCGGTTATAATAGGCGGCAAGTTCATGGATCAGACATACTCTCAATTCCAGAATGAAGTTGATATTATAAACCAGGCATTCGCTGAAATTATGACTGAAGGCGATGCGTCTGGCCGAGTATTTACCTTCCCAATACCAACATATAACATAACAAAGGGATTCGACTGGGACAACCAAAAATATAATCCCATCTGGGAGATGACTGGTAAGTACGGTATACCGTACTTTTCTAACTTTGTGAACAGCGACATGAAGCCCGAAGATGCACGCAGCATGTGTTGCAGGTTAAGGCTCGATACCAGAGAACTCAAGAAAAGAGGCGGGGGATTGTTTGGAGCAAATCCATTGACAGGGTCCATAGGCGTGTTTACTATAAACCTGCCCAGAATAGGCTACGTATCCAAGAGTGAAGAGGAGTTCATGGAGAGGCTTGGAAAACAGATGGATATTTGCAAGGGGGCGTTGGAGGTAAAGCGAAAAACGCTTGAACGATTGACTGAGCGTGGACTTTATCCTTACTCGAAATATTACTTATCTGGAATAAAACAGGCATATGGGCAGTACTGGAAGAACCACTTCTCAACCATAGGCATAATAGGGATGAATGAGGCGTGCATAAATCTGCTTGGCAAGGATATAGCCAGCGCTGAAGGCAAGAGCTTTGCACTGCGCGTACTTGACTTTATGCGCGCAAGAATGGAGGTATATCAGCTTGAGACAAACAATATATATAATCTCGAGGCCACGCCAGCAGAAAGCACTAGCTACTCGCTTGCGAAGAAAGATAAGGTCATGTACAAAGACATAGTAGTAGCCAATGAAGTTGCATATAATGAACGCAGCGCAGCACCTTATTATACAAACTCATCCAATCTTCCAGTAGGCTACAGCGATGATGTGTTCGAGACACTGACGCATCAGGACGAACTTCAGACTAAATACACAGGAGGCACAGTAATACACGTATTTGTTGGGGAATCAATGCCTACTGTAGAAAGCACAAAAAGATTGGTTAAGAAGATAGCTCAGAATTTCCGTCTCCCGTATTATACTTTGACACCGACATTCAGCGTATGTCCAAAGCATGGATATCTGCCTGGCAGACACGAGTACTGTCCTAAATGTGATGCCGAACTTATGCAAAAAAATGTGATAAAATGACAACTGAGCAAAAAATGAAGACCGTAAGTATCGAAGGTATGGAAGGACGCACGAGATGCGAGGTATATTCAAGAATTGTAGGCTATCTGCGTCCTGTAAATCAGTGGAACATTGGTAAGAAAGAGGAGTTCCAAGATAGGAAGACTTATGACAAGACAAGAGAGGAGTTCGCACAGTGCGAAACGTGCTAAGTCATGGAAATATGTGGATTCCAGCGCATAAGTCTGATAGACTATCCGGGCAAGGTTGCTTCCATTGTTTTTGTTTCTGGATGCAACATGCGCTGCCCTTTTTGCCACAATTCTGACCTTGCGCTTAAGAACTACAGTAAGCTTTATGTGTATCAACAGGAGACCATACTGCGCAAGCTTCGCGATTCAGGCAAATTCATTGATGGGGTGGAGATAACAGGTGGCGAGCCTACGCTTCAGCTAGACCTTGTTGATTTTATAATGCAGTGTAAGGAGATGGGACTGCTTGTAAAGCTTGACACTAATGGAAGCAACCCGCGGAAGCTTAAGGAACTCTTGGACAAGAAGCTTGTGGATTATGTTGCAATGGACATCAAAACAGCGCCAGACGCCGCAAAGTACTCGATGGCTATAGGAGTCAATAACGCAGCCATATTAAGGAACATTTATGAAAGCATAGACCTATTGATGAGCTCGGGCATAGAGTACGAATTCAGGACTACTGTGGTTCCAGGATTGGTGTCTACAGAAGACTTAATGGCAATAGCACACAGAATAAACGGCGCAAAGGCATATTATCTTCAGCAGTACACGCCAAACAACACCTTAGACCCAGCATATGAGAAGCTAATGCCTTTCAATGATAGTGTACTTATCGATGCATGCGCCGCAATAAAACAGCAAGGATTGGTACAGACCTGCGGGATACGGGGAGTATAATCTGACTTCATTTGCGTTGATCTTGGGCTTTTTTACATTGCCTCAGCGCCGCAACTTCAAATCGAATGGTGCACATTGAGCACTAATCAGTAGGTCCTAACCGGCAGAGTGCTTTACAAAGCCATGGATTCTTACTGCTTTCCTTATCGCATTCCTGTAAGAAAGGAAGGCCACGACCACGACAGCAAAGATAACAAGAAAGAATCCTATACCAAGATTATCCAGATTATGTATCTGTATGCCTGTATTTATTCCTATGTTCAGGAGATTTGGATAAATCAGAACAGCTATTCCACCGATTACAAAGGCCAACCCTCCATATTCTAGGACATCGCTGCTTATAGTGCGCGATACATAGTTTATGCCACTCATAGTCAGCTTCTTCACCTTTGTTAGCCATCTTCCAAAAACTGCGCCGAATGCGACTTGCATAGTCATCGTCCCTAGTCCGAAGAGCAACCCTGGAAGGAAACCCATATAGGCATTTGGCATAGCTGGAGCCAGAACAGTGTATATAATTAGGGCAAAAGCCCCGAAACCAAAGCCTGCTATTATACCATGCAGAAATGCCATCTTTGATGGCACGGGACGCAGCTTCCCCTCTTCTACAGAAGGATCTGCCTTATGCTGCAATTCTTTTTTCAATTGGGCCTTAGAGTGGCGGTGTATAAAAAGTGCACCGAGCTTTTCTTCCAAGAAATGCCAATGTAGATAAATGCTTTTTCTTTTTATGTATATGCCTGCAATAAACATTGCCAGACCTACCAAAACGTAAGTTATCCCAAAGACAAGGGTTGTCATGAAGATTCCAGCAAGCGCAAAATATGCTACTTCGGAGAGTATAGCTCTCTGTATAGTAAATCCTGAAGAGAAGATGAGCCCTGCCTTCATGCCTCCCTTTGATGTCCCACTGCCCACAGCATATGAGAATGTTATTGGCCAGGTGTGCTCATCTGGAGTAGCTCCGTGCACAATACCAAGTAGATAAGATAGAACAAGTGCAGTGATTAGGCCCACATTCTCCGGATTCCACAAGTTTATGTCTATACTTACCATACTACTACCAATTCACAGACATCAATGACTTTCTAAAGGCATTGTGCCATTAAAGTAAAACTTATAGCTAACTTATGATGCACAAAGTTAATAAATCTTTGTATAAATATTAATAATTATAAAAATTACAAAGTCTTATTAATTTACTTGCTGAGAATTATAGCAGAAGTGAGAGACTTGGAGATACTTAGCATATCAATCGACGATGAGTCGCTCAGGAAACTGAATGATGTGCAGAAGAAGCTTGGTTTCAAGTCAAGATCAAAAATGCTTAGGGGTGCGGTTCTTAGCCTATTGAAAAGCCATGATGAGCTTGAGTCGCTCAGAGGCAGTGTTGAAAGCGTGTTTGTTGTCACATACACCGAGGATGAAAAGAACCATGTTTCTGATCTTCTTCATGGCTTTGGTGACATAATAAAAACAAGTATGCACCATCATCAATCCGGCATTGGTGTAGACGTACTCAATATAAGCACATCTGCACAAAAAACCAGAGACCTGTACGGCTCACTTGAAAGAAACAAGTGCGTACGCTCAGTTACGTATGTGATAGTAAAGGAGACAAGGTAACAGAACGTTATGAAAGGCTTATATTAGAATTGCTTCACCTTTATTCTCCATGGATGATTAAATGGAAATAAAGAACCCTGAAATGAAGACCTTGACAATACACCATATTTACAAAGTAGACAAAGATGAGCTGGTAAAGCTGTCAATAAGCACGTCTAATGCCATGCATCCGCTATTCTGGCATGATGGGATATTGTTTTTTTATCATCAGGTGCCGCTTATCATGAACCCTGAAATTATGAAAGAGTACGTAAACGGGACAGAGCATTGGGAAGAGGTTTATTACTCAGAATTCAAAACATACCGGGAGAATATTGAGATAGAGGAAGGGGGTTTCAAGGGTGCTAAGGTGTTTGTTGTTAACTCAGGGGAGTTCTCACCGCACAGGGAATTTGTAGAGTGGATCAGAAAACGGAAGTGAGCCGCAGAATTAATTTTATCTCTTGAGCTTCAGTACCTT
>DAHWQN010000023.1 GCA_027340645.1 Microcaldota archaeon | reverse complement strand
TTGAAGGATGCAGAGACGGCCTCAGAGATTTATAAAGAGTTCTTTAACTCTGCCGAGGCAGGAAGTCTAATGACTCTGTTCCCAAATCTGGAAAGTGTGCTTAGATTGCTCAAGGAGAAAGGTTATATGCTGGCCATATTTACAAATTCTCATAGAGTGTCAGTGGAAAGGGATGTGCCTGCTACTTATTTGGAAAAGTTCTCAGCAATAATTACATTAGATGATGTCAAAAAGCGAAAGCCATCTGGGGAAGGTATAGTGAAAGCCATGGCCAAGATTGGCACAAGTCCCAAAAACACTTATTATGTTGGTGATGCAGTAAGCGATATCATTGCTTCGAGGGATGCAGGCTGCAAGTCCATTACTGTACTATGGGGCATGGGAACGAAAATGATATTAGAAAAGGCAAGACCAGACTATATTTTTAAAGATATACAAGAGATGGCGAACTGTCTATAACCGTTTTAGTAAGTTTGAGATTTAAAGTAGTTATCTCCTATGGCTATCTCTTTACTGCAGTGAACACTGCTATCGGAAACCTAATTTCAACGTCCTTCATACCATTTTCATCTTCAACTTCTCTAATTCGTGCTTCACGTGCGAAAACTGGATTTTCCTTCGCTTCTTTCAACGCCTTTTCCCGTAGACATGCTAAAATCTTATCTTCATCTGCTTCTTTACCGAATTGTCCTCGCCATTGCTCCATCTTCACATTGCTTGTGCTTTTGTAAATAACCTCTATATCTCCAAAACCTGCTTCAGTTAAATATTCGTTCCACTCTAAAAGTGTAGGTATGTGACACATCCCTTCTTTGTTTGCATCTCTGCCTGCGAGTATTTGTTTGCCACCGTGTATCGCAACAAAGCCTCGTTGACCCTCTAAAGTATAAGAAAACATTTCTCCTAAAACTATCCTACTCCCTGAGATCATTATATTGCGTACTGCGTTGAGTGCGACAATTGCCTGAACGCCGACGTTTTCTCCAACTTCATATTTGGGTAAGTCCTTTATGGCATATCTTATAACAACGCCGTTTAGTACTGCCTGCATGTGTCTATCAATTTCTCTTACATCACAACAGATGGTGTTTCCTTTACCACCAACCTCGCGCAAGCCCTTCATTGCTTCATTTAATGCGTCTTGTCGTAGATCATTAAATGTAATCATAAGTTCTGGCATTTTTTGTCTACTCGTGCAATATTCCTTGTACCTTTTGAATATTACATCTATACCCAACCTACCTGGACCTGACATCAGATCTCCAATATTAATTTTATCGATTCCAACTAGCCCTTCTGGATTCCGGAAAAGAGTATTATAAATAGCCTGATTGAAAGAGGTATGGGGGTCATACGTAGCTAATCCAGACCTAAACTCCTTCCTGCTCTGTGCTGGGTAATACTTAATACTAACTTTATGCACCATAAAATCAACTTTAATTCCCGGCCTATACTTGCTCTTAAGGTATTAACTGTAGGGTCTAATCTCTAAGGGAGTCGAAGAAACTTTCCGCATCCTTAATGGATGCCTCGCTCGCCACACATTTAGGCGCTTCTGGTATCCTACCTCTCAATGCTGTTGCAGTTTCCTCCTTAATGAATCTTTTCAGTTCAGATTCATCATCTGACATAACTACTATGGATGGTCCAGTATCTGCTGTCATAAACACTCTGCCTCCATTCCTCTGGAAATCGAGTACATGTCTTATTATCTTAATACTGTTTTCTGTCTGTATTATTGTTCCGTCTCCTGACAAAAGCAAGGCATTAAGATTAAACATGTCCTGTTGGGCTTGAGCCAGCATTGCCGGCAAACTTTTTTCTTCTAATATTTTCATTATTTTGTCATACTTCCCACTTATCCAAGCAGGGTAAAATGGGGACGAAGAAGCAATACTATGCGCGTTTAAGGTTTCGATCGTATGGAAATCTGGATATACAACAAAATGCAGACCAGTTGTATCAACCGGCAGTCTTACTCCATAAGAGTCTTCCTCCTTAATTCCGGGGTATGAAAGCCATACTGATAATCCGCCTGTTGCAGATCTTGAACCTGAACCTGAAACAAGCTTCGCATACCTAGATACAAAGCCGTCATCCTTAGATGCGTCTGCACCAAAAACGTTTGCCACAAACGCTCTGGCTACTGCAGCAGCTACTGCTGCTGACTCACCAAGTCCTTTTGCTTTTTCGTATCTTTTATCCCTTGTTATGATAAATTGAAAGGATCCACTTATGTTATTAATTGATCTCCAATAATCAAGTGCTTTCTTTGCCCTTTTCATATACTTTTCGTTCGTTTCACCGTCGAGATAAACTACATCTTTTCCAGGAACATCAACATACTTACAGAATGCCTTTGCAATTGAAAAGTCAGTAACTATAGATATTGATGGAGCATAAGCAGCATTCACTTCCTTGTCATAATAACCCAAAAACTTCTCCATTGCAGTTATGGGATACCCTTCTCCATAAGTGACCCGACCGTTTTCAAGGCTAACTGGATAATTGTTAAGCGGTTTATACAACTTGCTAGCCTCTAGATATCTACGCATATCCTGGCCTTTTTGACCTAATTTCTTAATCAGATCATCGCTAACAGTGCTTGTCACAGGATTCAAAGCTGCGTCTTTTGATTTAAATGCCATTTTAACACTAAAATAATATTTGTTTTGCTCATATAAATATCTTACACTTCGTCTCAAACGGCAACTTATGTTGATGTGACTACTCTTGCCCCCGATGCCACTTTATATTCAGTAACTTTTTCGCCCCTAGATTCCAGTACGTTGAGAACTTTGTTCGCATCAGCACCCCAGCTGAATGCATTAATTACTCTTCCTCCGCCTGCTGTCCAATATACGGATAATCCCGATTCTCTTATCTCCTCAACGTCTATTACCGCATTCATCATCTCTTTCTTCCTGCAACGTTTTCCTCCATTCTCAATGAGATAGTGCGCATTCGCGCAATTCTCCTCCGCACTACTAAAAACCCTTGTCCAATCCCTGTTTTTGAGGCCTTCCTCTATCTCCCTTCTCCAGTGTGGAACCCTTTCAACTCTCATCTTCCAGAATGGGCTTGCCCTGCATATATCAAATATCTCCTGTGCTGATATTCTTGTTTGATAATCAAATCCCATAGCGAATATACGTATGTCCTTAAGTTCTTTTTCTGATGCTATTTGCATCCCTTTTGGCTTGCTCCTGCTTACTATATACGCATTCATACCTCCATATACTGAGCGTATGGCACTTTCAGAAATCCTGTTCCCTAATTCAGCAAGCTTCTCCTTGGAAAAGCCAGTCTCGAATACTTCATTCAATCCAACAACCAGAGCAGCAGCCCCAGAGTCGCTTGACCCAGAATAGATATTATAATTGCTTGATGTTATCCTAAGGCTCGCGGTCGCCCCAGATTTTTTTTCAAATTCATGTACTACATCCTCAATATTCTTCTGCCTTCTCTGGTCTACAGACTTTCCCTCAAGCAAAAACTCAACTCTGCTTGGGCCTGCTGAAGCAATGATTTTAGTTTCACTCCTTGTTTTTTCCTTGAGATCAGTTACGGCAAGACCCATAGTGTCATGTAAAGGTACCCTATTCTTGTCTACCGACGCAACAAATATTATTGGGATTGTTGGGTATCCTACTGAAACTACTTCCTTCTTCATTCAATCATTTTCTTTACGTATTTCAGTATGTCTTCCCTAGCTTTTAAGTAATCTGAACTGTCAAATGTCTTTATACCGTACTGCTCACACAACTTCAGTGTATACTCCATAATCTTTGTGTACTGATAAATATTCTCAGCAAGCCTGTTTCCGCTAGATTTTGTATGTGTGTACTGCGTTCTTTCAAGTATCATCTTGCGATAAGATTCCCTGTTCAAATTGTAGATATAAAGCTTTACCACATTTTTGTGCTTGAGTGCATCAATCTCATCTGGACAAAAATACAAAGACTCGAGGATCAGGTTTTCCCCATTCTTGTTTGCACGTTCTATTAGGGAGTTAATGCCTTTAGACATAAAATGGGATTGCGCCTTATACCCCTTTATAATGTTTTCATCGCTCATCTCTCCAAATTGCTTCCATGCATTATACACGCTAACAAATAGCGTGCTGTATTTCTCCTCAGTTCCCACGATGGGGCGTATAAACTCGCGCAAGTAATCACCGGACAGGACCATGCCTATGTCAAGCTCTTTTGCCATAAACCCAGCAATGCTTGTTTTCCCTACGCAGGGAACCCCCCCTATGAATATCACAACATTTTCCGGCATATGATCATGCACTACGACAAATGTATTTATAAGCCAAAGGTCTTTATTATAAATGGTATTTGTGTTAATTAACTATAAAATGCGTAAAACAACCGTGAAGCAATGGACACATATCTAATAAAAATCGGCGGCAGCGTAATAACCGATATAACGATGCAGAAGGCTGCAAAGCCTGAAACGATAATCAAGATATTCAATGAACTAAAACCCCACCTAAAGAACGTACGTATGGTCGTCGGTCATGGTAGCGGCTCTTTTGCACATGTCCCTGCACACAAATACAAGGTAAACCAGGGAATCAGTGTTAGCAGTACGGAAGGCGCATCTATAACCCAGGACGCAGCTGCCCAGCTCCATAGAATAGTAATCGGGTGTGCTGTGTCCACCGGGGTAAATCCCCTTTCATTTGCGCCTTCTTCGGGTGCATTATCCAATGACGGGAAAATAGCTGTCTGGGACCTATCACCAATGATAAAGGCCCTCGAGTTGGGATTCCTTCCAATAACTTATGGGGACGTGGTTCTTGACAAGTCAAAGGGCTTTAGCATAGCCTCCACAGAAGAGGTATTCAGGCACATAGCAAAGACGATAAAACCAAAGAAGATAATAATCGGCACTGATGTTGGTGGCATATTCGACTCAGACCCTAAAGTGAACAAGGATGCAAAATTAATCAAGGAAGTAAACCCTGAAAACGTCAATGAAATACTAAACTATGCCGGCTCTTCAACAAAGATAGACGTAACTGGCGGTATGAAGACCAAGCTCGAGTACCTGTACAACATGTCAAAGCAGACCGGTGCAGTTTGCCAGATAGTAGATCTGACTATTACTGGGAACTTGAAAAAAGTAATTCTAGGTGGGAATATAGGAACACTGATAACGGCCTTTGGGTAGTTAATATGTCAAGCAAGGAAAAGATTCGTCTCAACAAGCTTACTTCAGAGGAAGAAGAAGTCATAGTTAAAAAGGGAACAGAGCGGCCGTACAGCGGGAAGTATGATGATTTCTACAAGAAGGGCATATACGTATGTAAGAGATGCGGGGCGCCTCTATATAAGTCAGAAAGCAAGTTCGACGCGCATTGCGGCTGGCCCGCCTTCGACCAGGAGATCCAAGGCGCAGTAGAACACGGCGAGAGTGCAGGCCTATTTTCCGGCACAGAGGTCCACTGCGCCAGATGCGGCGCACATCTCGGCCACGTATTCAAAAACGAGTTTTTCACAAGAAAGAACACAAGGTTCTGTGTAAACTCTATTTCCTTAACATTCGTGCCAGCGAAATGAACCGGGAAGTACCGAAAGAAGGTATATAAATATATACATACAAATAATGTAGGATATCCTATATATCCATAATAATTGGTGGATTATAAAAAGAGTGTTTTACTTATGACCAGCGGAAAGCCCGTGCACGAGAACATAATACTGGCAGTGCTTCTGGTAGCCGTGCTTATGGCTGCAATAGACTCCACCATAGTACTTTTGGCATTTCCGGCAATAGTTACATCTTTGCACTCTAACATTTCCACTATAATATGGGTCATATTGATCTACATGCTCCTGGGTGCAGTCGCCACAACGCAGCTGGGCAAGATAGGCGACATCTACGGCAGGAGCAAGATATTCATAGCCGGACTGGCCGTATTTACGGTTTCGTCATTCCTGTGCGGCATAGCGCCTTCCGATATATTCCTCGTGGCGTTCAGGGCAGTCCAAGGCCTTGGGGGCGCCATGGTATCTGCAACGAGCGGAGCCATAATCGCAGATACCTTCGAAAGGCACAGAATCGGTCGCGCATTCGGATTCATAGCAATGGCCTTCAACGTAGGTGCGATACTGGGAATAGTGCTCGGTGGCATCATAACCACGTTCGTTGGCTGGCAGTACATATTCTTCATAAATGTCCCGATAGGCATAGTGGCCCTGGCACTTGGCATAAAGTACATATCCGATAAACAGACCTTCAAGGCGAAGCTTGACGTGCCAGGCATGGTTATTCTCGGTGTATCGCTTTCAGTGCTTCTTTATGGCGGCATAGGCCTTGCGGCAGCTGGGGCAAGCACACTCAATATCGCATTGATAATTCTTGGTGCCGTACTGCTTATTGCCTTTTACTTTATCGAGAAGCGCGCAGAGAACCCTACGATGCCGCTTGATATGTTTGCCAACAAGGTATTCCGGAATTCCATATATGCGTCTCTGCTTCAGGGGATGGGCTTCCTTGGCGTAATATTCATGATTGTCATGTACCTGCAGGGTGTGCGCGGCTTCAGTCCGTTCTATGCGTCTCTGATCCTTGTACCCGGATACATAATAAGCGGAGTAATTGCCCCGTACATGGGCAGATTGTCAGATAAGCGCGGCGCAAGAATAGTTGCAACCGTTGGGATAGCACTCATGATTCTCGGGGTAATCGTGTACTTGTTCCTAAATGTCTTATCATCTATCTATCTAGTGATACTCGGATCAGTCGTAATGGGCATAGGCGGCGCGATGTTCTGGCCTTCAAACCTTAGTGCCATCATGGCGCACGCAGACCAGCGCAGATTCGGCATAGCATCTGGAATGTCAAGATTGTTCTCCACCATGGGCATGATGGCCAGTTTCATAGTGGTGTTTGTTGTCGCCGCATTCTCAATACCGCGTGCGCAAGCATTCCAGATATTCGTAGGCGCGTCAACGATAAAGAGCGGCGTGGCAAGCGCGTTCGTGAATGGCATGCATGTAGCGTTTGTGGCAATGATAGCAATCCTAGTTATCGCGGGCATAATCTCACTGGTTAGGGGCAAGGAGGACAGGTCCGGAAACGGTGGCATGCACAACAAGGTAAAGATAACTGATCCTACAGAGGAGCCATACGCCCAGCAACCTCCGCAATGATGATTGCATGACTGCTGGCACAGAATCAATAGTCCTCGGCGGCGGATGTTTTTGGTGCACAGAAGCAGTCATAAAGATGCTTAAGGGAGTATCGAGTGCAACACCCGGATACGCCGGCGGCACTGCAAAAAACCCAACCTACGAGCAAGTCTGCACAGGCAGTACGGGCCATGCAGAGGTCATACAGGTCAAGTACGATGCCGGGAAAGTCTCCTTGGAGAAGATTCTAGAGGTCTTTTTTGCCGCTCATGATCCAACATCTGTAAATAAGCAGGGTGCCGACACAGGCTCTCAGTACCGTTCCATAATACTGTATGTTGACGAGAAACAGAGGGACATCGTCACAGCATACATAAAAAAGATAGCAAAGAACTACGAGAAGCCCATAGCTACGGAAGTAAAGAAACTCGATGTGTTTTATCCCTCAGAAGATTATCACAAGGACTACTATAAGAACAATCCACTGCAGCCTTACTGCCTGCTTGTCATAAGGCCCAAGGTATCAAAGATAAAGAAGGAGTTCAAGGACTCACTGAAGTAATCAATCACTGAATAACTTTGCGAGCCTCTCTGTGCTTAATGTGTTTATTACATCTTTTCTGGTGAGCCAGCCCCGCCTTGCAGTACCCACCCCGAAGCGCATCATCTCAAGATGATGGATCCTGTGTGAGTCTGTGTCTACGGCGAACTTAAGGCCGTATTCCCTCGCCTTCATTATGTTTTCGTCGTTCAGGTCAAGGCGTTCCGGATACCCGTCAATCTCCATTATCACGTTGTTATCCTTCGCAGCCTGGAATACCCTGTCGAGATCAAGCTGTATCGGCTCACGCTCATGTATTATCCTGTCGGTGGGGTGTGCGATTATGTTGACGTCACCGCTCTCTATGCACTTGACCATGCGTTTTGTCATGGCATCCCTGTCCATGTTAAGGCTTGTGTGTATGCTTGCAAGGACATAATCCATCTCTTTAAGTGACGCTCTGCCAAAGTCCAGGCTTCCGTCCTTGAGTATGTCGGTTTCGGCACTCTTGAATATGCGCAGCGTTCCATCAAGCTTGTCATTTACCTTGTCTATTTCCTTCAAGTACTTCCTAAACCTTGTCTCGTCCATGCCTCTGGCCACGTACTCGCTCTTCGAGT
>DAHWQN010000022.1 GCA_027340645.1 Microcaldota archaeon | reverse complement strand
TTGGTGAACGAGTTTGAATGCGCGAGAGTATATGCGTCTATGTACTCGTTGAAGGCCATGTCAGCTGCAGTATAGGTATAGCCTTTCGATGCTATTGCAGCGTATTGCTGCATGTTACTGCTCATCTGCGCCTTTGCTGAACTGAATTCTGAAGGTACTGCGCTTATTGTGCTGTTGACGAGAGAGAAGGTCTCATTTACCAAAGGAATAAAATAGCTAGAATTGCAGTCGCTACACTGAAGTTGGGCCGGATTTACTGATGTGTTGTATTCCTGTGTTATGTTGAATGATAGCGGGACTATCGCAGGGCGCTGCGATGCCTGCGCATTTGCATAGCCGACAGCCTGTGTGAGGTTTGAGACCTCAATTACTGGTATGCCGTATAACTGTTGCGATATATAATACAGGAATTCTTCTGAGCTTCCCTGTGGAGCCATCGGCACAAGTATGAAGTTCATCCCATTCTGCTCTGCTGCCTGAGACTTGTCTGTGACTCCGCCTATTTCGCCTACGCTGCCATTGGGGCTTATCGTCCCTGTCACTGTAAAGTTGTTGTATATGCTCTGATTCCTAAGCGCATATACGGCCAGTAGTGTAAGCGCTAGTCCACCGCTCGGTCCGGAAACATTGACCGAATTTTCTATATAGTAGGTAAAGTTGTAATGCATTGCATTTGCGTCTAGATAACTTGTCGCTGCCTGCACTGCAGATCTTGCCGATTCTATTGTGCTTGACCCTACTGTCTGAGGGCCTAATATTTTAACTGATCCGTTGCCGGCCGTGAGATTAAGTTGTATTGTTGTGAGAGTGCCAAGGTCTTCGTTCTGCAGTACTGCTGGCGCGTGTATCTGTGTTGTGTACGCGAAAGACATGCTTATCGTAGCAAAGAAAACAGCAAGTGTCGCAAATATAATTTTGGTTTCCATAATTATTTATAAAACCTAAATACTTAAATATACTTTGTAGCAATTCGCATAAAAAAGAAAATATTGAACAACGCGGTTGATGACAATGCCGTAAAGCTGCAACAGCATTCTTTATATTTGTATAAGCACAAGGATATATTGCTTCCATGGGACACACTACAATGAAACAGCAGGCAGCACTTGAATATCTTACTATGTATGGTTTAGCAATAATAATCATTGCTGCGGTTCTTGTTGCCTTGTTCTTGCTAGGTGTTTTCAATCCGCAGCAGTTTGTAAGCCAACAGTGCGCAATGGCTGGAGGTTTTCAATGTCTCTCTTACTCAATGGCAGCAAACGGTATGCTTACTTTGGTAATATCGCAATCCACAATATCCCCCATAGAAGTGAACGGAGTTGGATGTTATGTCAATTCAGGCAGCATGAACATTGAGGCGCCGAATAATCCACCGAACAATGAAATTTACATGCAAATAGGCAGCAATGCCACATTTTATGCCCAATGCTACAATTCTGCAAATGTGCCATTTACCGGTTCGATAGGCGACATATACACAGGTTCGATCGCAGTGAGTTACATAAATTCAGTAAAGGGCTATCACGAGATTGCCACAGGCGCACTTGCCATAAAGATTTCGCATTGATATTGGTCGCATAGCATGTTCATATACCCAAAACTTTATAGGAAACTGAAGCGTGGGCCGCAGGTGATACTCCCTAAGGACATAGGCATAATAATCGCTTATTCTGGAGTAGGAAAGGAGAGCGTATGCATTGATGCTGGAACTGGAAGTGGATGGCTGGCAGTAAGCCTGGCGCGTATATGCAAAAAGGTATACAGTTACGATACAAGAGAAGAGTTCACAGCTATAGCGCAGAAGAATAAGGACCTTTTAGGACTAAAAAACCTGGTACTGAAGACGGGAGACGTAATCAAGGGAGTGGAACAAACTGATGCTGACCTATTTACTTTGGATATTCCAGATGCTCAAGAAGCATTAGGCGCAGTAAAGAATGCGCTGCGTGATGACGGGGTTGTGGCTGCGTATATCCCGCATACTGAACAGCTGCGCACTTTCTCGGAAAGACTGCAGAGCCTTGATTTCTACGACGTACATGCAGTAGAGGTCATTGTAAGAGATATTCTTGTCCGCGAGCAGGGTGTGAGGCCTTCCACTAAAGGCATCTGGCATACTGCATACCTTATCTTTGCAAGAAAAGGAACAGGACACAGAATTGCAGCTGAAAACGTAAACGAATAACAGCAAATGTTTAAATTTATTAATATTATAATATGTGCGAACGCTTAGTGTAAAAATAAAATGGTGTAAACATGGCAGAAGACTTGAATAACTCGAAGATTGACACAAAATCAGTAATGGGAGAAAATGTTGTGCTTGTTGGCAAGAAGCCTGCTATGAACTACGTCTTGGCTGTTGTTACGCAATTCAACAGCGGCGCTAAAAACGTAAAGGTAAGAGCCAGAGGAAATGCAATTTCCAGAGCCGTTGATGTAGCAGAGATAACGCGCCACAAGTTTGTCACGGAGGCTAAAGTCGGGCTGATAGAGATAAACTCTGAAGAATTGTCAAACGAGGATGGCACCAGATCAAAGGTAAGCTCGATAGAAATTACACTAAACAAGTAATTTCCTAGGGCATTTTATTGCTGATGGACTGGCATGTGTTATATATTATATGCCTTTTTGTTGTATTAATTCAGTAGGTGTAGCATTGAGTAACAAGTATAGAAGCCATTACATTTCAGACATCAGTAAGGACCTTGCTGGAAAAGAAGTAAGGATAGCTGGCTGGGTGCATGAGGTGCGCGACGTTGGCAGCATTGTATTCATGCTAGTTCGAGATCGGACAGGGATAATACAAGTCACTGCGAAAAAGGGTTCGGTGGATGAAAAAATAATGAAGTCCATGTCACCGCCTAAAGAAAGTGTTGTGTCTATCCTAGGAACTGTCATTGAAAACAAACAGTCAAAAAAGGGGATAGAGATTCTCCCGAAAGAGATAGAGAACCTGAATCCCATATCAGCGATGATCCCATTTGAGGTTACCGGAAAGGTTCCTGCAGAACTAGACGTAAGACTTAACAATAGGTACATCGACTTGCGCAGGCTGCATTCCACAGCCATATTCAACATTGAGTCTACAATATTGTGGGCATTCAGGAGCATCCTTGCGAAGGAAGGCTTTATGGAAATACGCACGCCATCGTTAGTTAAGGAAGCGACTGAGGGCGGAGCCGAGGTTTTCAAGGTGGATTATTTTGGCGATAATGCTTATCTTGCCCAATCTCCGCAGTTATACAAGCAGCTTGCTGTTATAGGAGGGCTTGATCGTGTAATGATGATAGTACCTGTATTCAGAGCTGAAAAACACAACACAACTTCGCACCTAAACGAAATAACTCAGATGGATATAGAGATGGGATTTGCAGATCACAAAGATGCCATACGGATGTTGAAGAAAACTGTAACCGGCATAATAAAAGAGGTTCAAAAAAGCAACTCGGCAGACATTGAGACGCTTGGAATAAAACTTTCAGAAGAGAGTGTAAAAGAGGTAACATACACAGAAGCATTGAAAAAGCTGTCTTCTGTAGGAAAGAGCAAGGAGTTTGGAGAGGACTTTACGCGCGAAGACGAGATGGAGCTGTCAAAATTATACGGTGACCTCCTAATAGTAAAGGGGTATCCGACGCAGATACGTGCATTTTACACAATGCCGGACTCTGACGACGTAAGGATTTCAAACAGTTTTGATTTTATTTACAAGGGCACGGAGATATCCAGCGGGGCGCAGAGGATACACATGGCTGACACGCTAGTAGAGGCCATAACAAAACGAGGCGATAATCCACACGATTTTGAGTTTTACATAAATGCATTTAGGAATGGTGCTCCGCCGCATGCGGGGTGGTCCATAGGCCTTGAGCGTTTTGCAATGAAAATTGTGAATGCTGAAAACATACGTGAAGCTTCTATGTTCCCAAGGGATAGAACGAGGCTCACTCCGTGATCCAATGGACATGGAAACTCTAAAAATAGAGAACGCAGAAGACGAACTAGGGCTCAGTGACAAAAGGATCCCGACGGCATAGGTTCTGACCTCGAACATCTGTTGGATAAGAAGTATTGGGCATAATGCGGCGTATGTGCTGAAAGCCCATGGGAAAAGTATATGTCAATCATATGTACCTATATGTAGCAGATGCGTATTGAAAGACATATGTCCAAAAAACGACGTCAAAAAAGCGCATGAATATGAAAGTCATAGCAGATTTGCAGGTGCACTCTAAATATGCCAGAGCAACATCAAAAGACCTAAGCCTTGAGAATATTGAGAAGTATGGCAGGGTAAAAGGCCTTTCGTTGATAGGCACAGGAGACTTCCAGCATCCGGAGCATTACAAGGATATACAACGCTGCCTGAAAGAAGACAGGAATGGTATTTTATACTCTAAATCAGGCTTCCCGTTTATGTGGCAGACAGAAGTAAGCTTGATGTTCAGCCAAAACGGCAAGAGGCATGCTGTTCACCTGCTTATGTATTCGCCAAATGGGCAGACGGCAGATAAGATAATTAAGTATCTGAGCAGTAAAGGCAGACTTGATTATGATGGCAGGCCCATATTCGGGATTACGTGCAGGGACTTCGTTAAGGATCTTGGCGCTATAGATGAACGTATAGAGATAATAAGCGCACACTGCATGACGCCTTGGTTTGGCATCTTTGGCAGCAGCTCTGGTTTTGATTCAATTTATGAGTGTTTTGGAGACCAGGTTGACAAAGTGCACGCCATAGAGTCTGGAATGTCTGCTGATCCATCAATGTTATGGAGACTTAAGGAGAAGGTAAATATAGTTAGCTTCTCTGACGCACACAGCTTTTGGCCATGGCGAATAGGAAGGGAGTCGACTATATTTGATGTGGAAGAGTTAAGCTATGATGATATTATAAATGCGATAAGGACTGGGAGAGGGTTGTCAGGCACTATAGAAACGTATCCGGAATACGGCAAGTATCATTATGACGGGCACAGGAACTGCAAGTTCTCATGTGCTCCTGAAGAAACAAAGAAGCTCAATGGCATCTGCCCTGTGTGCAAGAAACCCATGACTATAGGAGTTGAGTACAGGATAGAACAGCTTGCGAAGGAGAAGCCGGGGTACAGACCGCAGGACGCGAAGCCCTTCTACAAGCTTTTGCCGCTCCATGAGATTATTGCATTCTCATTAAGGTCTACATTGTCAAGCCGTAAGACGTGGTCGATTTATAATGAGTTGGTTGAAAAGTTTGGGAGTGAGTTCAATGTACTCCTTAATGTTCCCGATTCTGAGATTGAAGACGCATGCGCAGAGCTGGGACTTGCTGACCTTATCATGCTAAACAGGTCAGGAGAACTTCGGATAAGACCAGGATTTGATGGAGAGTATGGGGTTATTGATGCGTCGGAGATGGGTCACGCTGCTCCTGCAGGAATGATTTCAGGACAACGCCCTCTGTTTTAGCCAGCTTCAGTTTTGCTATCTTGACTGCGCCTTGCGATCTTCTTCTTTACGTGTTTGAGGGCCGAAAACGTATCGCGCTCCATCTCCTCAAGACGCATGCGTATGTATTTGGACTGCTGTGACATCCCAGGTATTACGCGGTAATCGAGTGCATTGACCCTTCTTTTCGTCTTGTCTATCTCGGTGACAAGGCGTTTTAGGCCCTGCTCCATCTGCGCCACGTCTATTATTGAACCGGCCGCCTTTGAGAACGAGTCGTTTATATCGTCTACTGCAAGACTTGACTGTATGAGAAGGAGTTGCTGAGCCTGTGCCTTCTCCTGCGACCGTATTATTTCTGGGATTCTGACGCCCATTATGTTCTTTATCCGTATGCGTATAGGTTCTGCCTCTTTCATGTGAAGTGCAACATCCTCGAGCTCAAAGTTGCCCACGTATGTTGACGCGATGGTTAATGTCTTGTATGACTGTATTATAAGCTTATTGAGGGCAGAACGGCTCTCCTTCGAGCTCTTCAAAAGGTGCATGAACTCCATTATTAGGACCTCCTGCTTCCTCTTTAAGATGCCATGGCCCTTGCGTGCCACGACTATCCTTCTCTTAAGAGTTATCAGGTTCATCCTCGTTGGATTTATGTTGGCCATTAATCCGCCTTATTGTTTTGAGGCTTTTTATAGTACTTGGTTATGAACTCCTTCTTGACGCGTGTGAGCTCTGTTTCAGGCACCTGTGAGAGAAGTTCCCAGCCCAAGTTCAGCGTTTCCTCTATTGTCCTGCGTTCATGGAACCCCTGCTTCAGGAACCTGTTTTCGAAGTCATCGCCGAATTTAAGATATCGTCTGTCGCTCTCGCTCAGTGCCTCTGCACCGACTATTGCGCTGAGGCTCTTTGCCTCTTGCGCCTTGGCATAAAGGCCGTACAGCTGATCCGATACTCCGCGATGGTCTGCACGCGTTTTGCCTTCGCCGATGCCGTTGCCCATGAGCCTTGATAGCGATCCGAGAGGCTGGATAGGAGGATATATGCCCTTGTTCACAAGCTCTCTGCTCAGAAATATCTGGCCTTCGGTTATATATCCAGTCAGGTCAGGTATAGGGTGAGTTACATCGTCGCTAGGCATAGTTACTACATCAAGCTGCGTTATGCTTCCCTTCTTACCCTTGACTATGCCTGCGCGTTCGTATATGCTTGCGAAGTCAGTGTACATGTATCCGGGATAACCTCTCCTTCCAGGCACTTCCTCCCTTGCGCTAGACAATTCACGCAACGCCTCTGCGTAGTTGGTCATGTCATCGAGAATCACAAGGACATGCATGCCCTTTTCGAATGCTAGAAACTCTGCTGTTGTGAGCGCTAGCCTTGGTGTTATTATTCGCTCTATGCTAGGATCATCGGCGAGGTTTATGAATGCGACAGTGCGCTTAAGCGCACCTGTTTTCCTGAACTCGTTTATAAAGTAGGTATAGTCGTCATAAGTGATGCCTATTCCTGCAAACACCACTGCAAATGCCTCGTTTGAGCCCTTCACGTTTGCCTGCCTCGTTATCTGCGCAACCACCTGATTGTGAGGAAGCCCAGAGGCTGAGAATATGGGCAGCTTCTGGCCTCTTACCAGCGTATCAAGGCCATCGATAGAGGATATTCCTGTTTCTATGAAGTCGCTTGGATTCATCCTCGCAACCGGATTTATTGGTGCCCCATTTATGTCCCGCTTTTCCTCTGATGCGATGTCTGAGCCGCCGTCTCGTGGCCTTCCCTGCCCGTCGAATACCCTTCCGAGCATATCATCGCTCACGCCTATCTTGAATGTCTCGCCCAGAAAGCTTACAGATGTCTTATCTACGTTTATCCCCTCTGTCGGTCCGAACACCTGCACGACTGCGTTTGTTGTGCTTGTATCTAGTACTTGCCCAAGCCTTTCCTCGCCATTCTGGAGTTTTATGCGCACTATCTCGTTGTACTGCGCATTGCCAACCTTCCCGACTACTACAAGAGGCCCTGCAACATTTTCGATTGTCTTGTACTCTACATCAAATTTCATATTATTCACCTTTTACTCCAGACGACTCGCTTCGAATTTCATTTGAGTAGTTTTTGAGCACAGAATTGAACTCTGCATCTATAGCTGATTTCAGTTCCCTCTCCCTTTTTTCTACTGCACTTTCATCTACTTCCTTCATCCTCGATATATCTTCGAGGACTTTCATCCTTGAGATCATCTCGACAGGTACGTCCTTCCTTATCGCATCTTCAGCGAGCCTTCTAAAGTGGAGTATGGTGGATATCATGAATGCTTGCTTTCTTATGCTGGTGTAGGCATCTATCTTATCGAATGCGCTTTGCCTTAAGAAGTCTTCGCGTATTATTCTGCCTATCTCAAGCACAACACGCTCTATACCTGGCAAGGCCTCTGCACCAACCAGCTGCACTATGTCCTTGAGCTCAGCCTCTTTTTGCAGTATGCCCATTATTTCGTCCCTGTTCCTCACAAAGTCCTCGCTGACATTCTTTATGTACCAATCTTCTAAATCTGGTACGTACAGCGAGTAGCTGTTGAGCCAGTTTATCGAAGGGAAGTGCCTTGACGATGCAAGGGACGCATCAAGCGACCAGAAGGTCTTGACTACACGCAGCGTGCCTTGTGATACAGGTTCTGACAGGTCTCCGCCCGGAGGTGAAACTGCTCCGACTATTGTGACTGAGCCGACCTTGCCGCTGAGAGCCTCGACCTTGCCTCCTCTTTCATAATATTCAGCAAGCCTCTTCGGCAAATATGCAGGATAGCCTTCTTCGCCTGGCATCTCCTCAAGCCTTGCAGATATCTCTCGCATCGCCTCTGCCCATCTTGAGGTTGAGTCTGCCATGATTGAGATGTTGTAGCCCATGTCTCGGAAATATTCGGCTATTGTTATTCCAGTGTATATGCTCGCTTCACGCGCAGCCACAGGCATATTGCTCGTATTCGCTATCAAGACTGTTCTTTCCATAAGCGGCTTCCCCGACTTGGGGTCTTCAAGATGCGGAAACTCTACAAGTATCTCTGTCATCTCATTTCCGCGCTCACCGCATCCTATGTAAACTACTATGTCGCTGTCCGAGTACTTCGCCAGTTGATGGCTGATTACTGTCTTTCCGGCTCCGAATGGGCCTGGCACGGATGCGCTGCCTCCTTTTGCCACAGGAAACAGCGTGTCTATAACTCTCTGGCCGGTAATAAGCAATTCCTCTGCACGGAACTTCTTCTTGAATTTTCCAGAGGCACGGACAGTTCTCTTTTGCAGC